>DIXV01000012.1:4774-20287 GCA_002436115.1 Streptococcus sp. UBA6071
GTCCCCTCTTTTAGTCAAAGAAAGCTTACTTGTCTTTACCAAATCCTCTAATTTGAAAAAGGATTGAAGGTCATCAGCGTTTATTTCGCAAGAAGTCTCATAAAAATAGGGCTTTCTTTCATTTACATGTTGACAAAATCGGCTAGAGTGTTATCATAATATAAATGATTTTTTTAGATGGGTTAACCATTGGAAACTATAGAAAAGAGGTTTATTAATGTCAAATTGGGACTCAAAGTTTTTGAAAAAGGGTTACACCTTTGATGATGTCTTGCTCATTCCTTCGGAAAGTCATGTACTGCCTAACGAAATCGATTTAAAGACACAGTTGGCACCTAATTTGACACTGAATATTCCGATTATCTCAGCAGCCATGGACACGGTAACAGAAAGCCAGATGGCGATTGCTATGGCGCGTGCGGGTGGCTTAGGGATTATTCACAAGAATATGTCCATTGAAGATCAAGCAAACGAGGTTCGCAGGGTAAAACGTTCAGAAAATGGGGTTATCATTGATCCTTTCTTTCTAACGCCTGCTCATACTATTGCTGAGGCAGAAAACTTAATGCGGACCTATCGCATTAGTGGGGTTCCGATTGTTGAAACCATGGAAAACCGAAAACTCGTTGGTATCATTACGAATCGTGATATGAAATTCTTAACGAATTTTGATCAACCCATTTCTAACAAAATGACAAGCAAAAACTTGGTAACAGCACCTGTTGGGACGGATCTTGAAATAGCTGAGCAGATTTTACAAGAACATCGTATCGAAAAATTACCATTGGTTGATAGTCAAGGGCGCTTATCTGGACTGATAACTATCAAGGATATTGAAAAAGTTATTGAGTTTCCGAATGCGGCTAAGGACAAATTTGGACGCTTACTTGTTGCAGCTGCAGTTGGAGTTACTTCAGATACGTTTGACCGTGCACAGGCTCTCTTTGATGCAGGAGCGGATGCTATTGTTATTGATACAGCCCACGGCCATTCAGCGGGAGTTCTTAGAAAAATTGCTGAAATTCGCGCTCATTTTCCAGATAGGACATTGATTGCAGGAAACATTGCAACAGCAGAAGGGGCAAAAGCACTTTATGATGCTGGTGTTGATGTGGTTAAAGTTGGTATTGGACCAGGCTCTATATGCACGACTCGGGTCGTGGCAGGAGTAGGTGTTCCGCAGATTACAGCCATCTACGATGCAGCAGCAGTTGCACGTGATTATGGAAAAACGATCATTGCAGATGGTGGCATAAAATACTCAGGGGATATTGCAAAGGCATTAGCAGCAGGTGGCCATGCCACTATGTTAGGCTCAATGCTGGCAGGAACAGATGAAGCTCCAGGGGAGACTGAAATTTTCCAAGGCCGTAAATTCAAAACTTATCGAGGGATGGGTTCAATCGCAGCCATGAAAAAAGGTTCTAGCGACCGTTATTTTCAAGGGAGTGTCAATGAGGCTAACAAGCTTGTTCCAGAGGGAATCGAAGGACGTGTTGCCTACAAAGGATCGGTTTCAGATATCATCTTCCAGATGGTTGGAGGAATTCGTTCAGGCATGGGTTATGTGGGTGCAAGTGATGTGCAATCATTACATGATAATGCACAATTTATTGAAATGTCTGGTGCAGGCTTAAAAGAGAGTCATCCCCATGATGTACAAATTACCAACGAAGCACCAAACTATTCTGTTCAATAAGATTAAAGTGACAATCTATTTGTCAACAGTGTTGACAGGTGTGCAACATCAAAATGGCTGGAAAGAGTTCCAGCCATTTCGTTGTCAACTAAAAGTTGATCAGAGATTGACATGAGAGACAATTTGTTTACAGTTTTTGTCAAGAACAGAGTCGTTGAAACTAGGATAGATATCACACAAATAGGAGATGAAAATGGAAGGAATTTTATATGCTTTGGTTCCCATGTTTGCTTGGGGTTCCATAGGATTTGTTAGTAATAAAATTGGAGGAACAGCAAATCAGCAGACCTTCGGCTTGACCCTAGGTGCTTTTATTTTTGCATCAGGACTTTTTCTCATTCGTCGTCCACCTCTAGATTTGACACTACTTGTTGTCGGGATGTTTGGAGGAGTCCTCTGGGCTATTGGTCAAAAAAATCAATTTCAAGCGATGAAATACATGGGTGTTTCTGTTGCAAATCCACTTTCAGCAGGATTTCAACTGGTTATAGGAACTTTATTAGGTGCCCTTGTTTTTCGTGAGTGGTCTAAAACAATTCACTTTCTTTTGGGACTTCCAGCTATAGTTGCCCTTGTCGTTGGCTTTTATTTTACAGCAAAAAAGGATAAAGATAACCCTAAACGGGTGACAACAGGACACTTTTATAACTTTACAAAAGGAATTCAAGTGCTTATTTATTCAACATTTGGGTATATTAGTTACACTGTTTTATTTAATAACATTATGAAATTTGATGCACTGGCTGTTATTCTTCCTATGTCACTGGGTATGATATTGGGTGCGCTTGCTTTTTCTGGTTTTAAAATGGACTTTAGTCCGTTGGTTATAAAAAATGCAGGTGTTGGTCTGCTGTGGGGAATTGGGAATATTTTTATGCTTCTAGCCGCAGAAGTAGCAGGTTTAGCCATAGCCTTTAGTTTCTCCCAGTTAGGTGCAGTTGTCTCTATTGCAGGTGGTATCTTCTTTTTGAAAGAGGAAAAAACAGCCAAAGAATTACTCTGGTTGGGAGTCGGAACCACTTTTTTCATTTTTGGAGCAGTTCTCTTGGGAGTTGTCAAGGCAAGTTGACACAAAGTTTACAAAAAAACAGCCAACTATTAGGTTTATTGTCTAATGGTTGGCTGTTTTAATTTCCCCTTGATGCACGTGGAATAGCTCAAGTTGATCGGGTAACTGATGAAGATGTTCGAGTGTGGTTGTGGTAATAAAGGTTTGAACCCTATCTGAAATGGTTTCTAAAAGCTTTATTTGGCGACTATTGTCAAGCTCACTCATGACGTCATCTAGCAATAAAATCGGGCTTTCACCAGTCAGGTTTTTCATGAGTTCAATTTCTGCTAATTTAAGGGAGAGCACTAGACTACGGTGTTGCCCTTGACTCCCAAAACTTGCATCCATACCATTAATGAAAAAATGGAGATCGTCACGGTGGGGGCCAACGCCGGTATTTTTTTTGAAAATATCGCGCTGATGTGACTTTGCTAGAGCAAGTTTAAAGGCATTGGAAAGCTCATCAGGGTTTTCAAAGGGGAAAGAACTCTGATAGCTTAAGGTTAAAGCCTCTTTTTGATCTGAGATGCTCCAGTGTTTGCGATGACCAAATTCCTCTAATTGTTGGATAAAATGTAGACGATCTATGATTACTTTGCTACCAGCAGCAACTAATTGCTGATCTAGGACTTCTAAAAAATCATTATCCACCTTTTCAACTTGTTTAAGATAGCTATTACGTTGTTTGAGGATATGGTTATAGTTGGAGAGTTCCGCCAGATAAATTGGCTTTATTTGGCCTAATTCCATGTCTATAAATTTTCGGCGTAAAGCTGGTGCTCCTTTGATCAGTTGTAAATCTTCAGGAGCAAAGAGAACCACATTCATGTGGCCAATGTAGGTTGACAGCTTGTTTTGTTTAAGATGATTAACCTTCGTTATTCTGCCCTTCTTAGATAACTGAACCTCAAGATGGATACTCCCAGCTTGACGAACAAGCTCACCGCTGACAGCAATTTCCTGTTTTGAAAAATGAATCAAATCTTTATCTGATTTTGTGCGATGACTCCGAGTTAAGGAAAGAAAGTAGATAGCTTCTAAAATATTGGTCTTACCCTGTGCGTTTTGCCCCAAAAAAATATTGAGTCCTGGATGAAAATTGACCGTTTGACTTGGGTAGTTTCTAAAATGTTGGAGTTGAATAGATTTAAGAAACATAATTAGGTTCCTGGGAAGCGGACAGGCTCTTTTTTACGGGATTTTGGGGGTGTGTGGGCTGTCTGTTTCTTGACGTTTTGATTCATTTCTTTAACGCGTTTTGCAACCCGTAATTTCTCATCCTTTTCCTCTTGATACTTTTGGAGGTCTTCAGGATTTGGAGCAATAATCTTGATTGTTAAGTTTTGATCGGGAAGTTTCAGACAATCGTTAATCCGTATTTTTTTACCTCGTCTTTTCTCATCTTCACCGTTTAGGAGGACAGAGTGTTCCGCTAAGAACCCTTTAATAGCACCTCCGCTTTGGATGATACCAAGGGTCTTGAATAAGGCTTGTAGCGTTATATAATCGTCAAATAATTTGTATTCCATAAATAGCACCTCGCTAGTTCTTATTATAGCATAAATTTCACCGATATCCCTGTTCTAAAATAAGCAAAAAAAGGCGAGAAAGGGTATAATGGTCTTTTAGAGAATAAAGTGAGAGGCGAGAGGACTAGATGAAATTAACTGAGGGAGTTTATTTACATTTTATTAAAGCCAAACAGTTTAAAACGCAACGCATTAAGATAAGATTTTCTGCGCCTATGACGAAAAACCAGTTGGCAGGCCGTGTGCTGCTTGCTAACATGCTAGAAGTTGCTAATAAAGTTTATCCAACAGCTAGGTCTTTTCGTCAAAAGCTGGCAAGCCTTTATGGAGCCAACTTCTCAACCAGTTTGGGGAAGAAAGGGTTGGTTCATACTGTTGATCTTGACATAAGCTTTCTATCAGCCGACTTCTTATCGGGTAAGGATTTGACCCTTGATGCTTTAGATTTCTTAAAAGCCAGTTTGTTCCATCCACTGACCCAAGCAGATAGTTTTGATGAAGATCTTTTTAAGATTGAACAAAAAAACGTATTGCATTATCTTGAGACAGAGATTGAAGATAATTTTTATGAAGCCGATCAGATGATTGATCAATTGTTTTATCAAAAGGAGGACTTAAGCTTACCCTACTTGGGAACTCTGGATTTAATAAGATCTGAAACACCTCAAGCTACTTTTAGAACATTTCAAAAGATGCTGGCAGGAAATCAAGTGGATATTTTTTGCCTAGGAGTATTCAACGAAGCTGAAGTTTCTGACTACTTTAAAAAGTTTGAACTAGCACCACGGCAAATTCAGCTTGATATTATCGCTGAACAGGCATTTTCTACTATCATACGAGAAAAAATAGAAAAGAAGCCAACCAATCAATCCATTTTGCAAATAGCCTATCATGTACCAGTGACTTATGGAAGTCAAGATTATTTTACCCTTTTAGTCCTTAATAGCCTCTTGGGTGACTCACCTCAATCTAAATTATTTGTTAATATTAGAGAAAAAACAGGATTAGTTTACACGATTGGCAGTGAAATTGACAGCTTGACAGGTTATCTCAAGATTTACGCAGGGATTGACAGAGATAAGAGAAATCTCATGATGACATTAATTCGTAGACAGTGGTCAGGTTTACAAAGGGGACAATTTACAGTAGAGGAACTCAGTCATGTGAAAGACTTGATAAAAAGCAAATGTTTACTGAGGCAAGACCGACAAATTGGTTTAATAGAGGAAGCTTACGGATTGCAGGTGTTTGGAGATGACTATCTCAAGATTGACGATTTGTTGACAGGTGTTTACAAGGTAAGCAAGAAAGATGTCATGGAACTGGCACGACAAGTCAAATTACAGGCACTTTATTTTATGGAGGGAGACAAGTGAGTGGAGATTTAAGAAAACATGACTTTCCAAGGGTCAAGGAAGAAGTTTTCAAAAAAACATTGGCAAATGGCTTGCAGGTAGTTTTAATTCCCAAACCAGACTATCATGAGTTCTTTGCAATGGCAGTTACAAAGTTTGGTGCTATGGACACAGTTTTTAAACCTAACAATCGCAAGAGGCATCAAGTGTTTCCAGCAGGAATTGCGCATTTTCTAGAACATTGTTTGTTTGAAATGAAAGATGGAGAAGATGCCTTACAGGTGCTTTCTCATCTAGGCGCCCAAGCAAATGCCTTTACAACCTATACTCAGACAGCCTACTATTTTTCCTGCACGACTCGTGTTCTAGAAAGCTTAGAGGTGTTACAACAGTTTACAACCTTGTCAAGATTCTCTGAAAAGAGTTTACTTAAAGAAAAAGAAATTATAAAGCAAGAAATAAGGATGTATCAAGATGACCCCGACTATCAACTTCGTCGTTCCATTTTGGCACAGCTTTACCCAGAAACTCCCTTGGCAGATGATATTGCTGGAAGTTTAGAGTCAATTACTCCAATTGACAGAACACTTTTAGAAAAAGCTTTTGATGTTTTCTACCAACCGTCCAACATGCTTTTGTTGCTGGTAGGAAATTTTGATCCCAAAGAGTCATTAGAGGCCATTGAAAATTACCAAAATAGGGGACGTATTAAGAAGAGAAGAGTTATTGATAAAACTCCATTAAAACATCTACCTGTCAGGAGTTCAGCTAATCTGGATATGTTGGTTTCAGGGCCTAAACTAGCTGTTGGACTAAGAGGACAGCTAACTCTCACAAATTGGCCGACTAAAACTTATCGCTTAGCCTTGCGTTTGCTTTTTTCAATGATTTTAGGTTGGACCTCCTCAACTTACCAAAAGTGGTATCAAAAAGGGAAGATAGATGATTCGTTTGCTATCGAAATAGAAGTTTCCGAGGCTTATCGCTTTGCGCTTATTACACTTGATACAACTGAACCCTTGGCTATGTCTAAACGGATTAGGCAACTAATCAAGAATTTTGAACAATTGGAAGATTTAACAGAGGAGCACTTTGAGCTGGTCAAAAAAGAAATGTATGGTGACTTTATGGCATCAATGAATCATTTAGAGTCTATGGCCGTGGAGTACGCTTCTTCTTGGGGAGAGGACGAAGATGTTTTTTCTCTGCCGGAAATTATAGATAATTTGGCCTTGACTGATGTCCTAAAGATTGGGCGGGACTTTATTTTAGAAGCTGACACAACAGATTTTATTATTTTTCCGAGATAGTCGTCGAAAATTAGTCAAAATTTTGCTACAATAGTAGGTATCACGATAAAAAGAAAACACGAAGGAGGCTAAGAGATGGAAGAAAAAAGCATTGGTCAGCTACTACAGGAAGCGAGAGAAGAACAACATTTATCTATATCAGCTGCACAGAGTTTATCTAAAATAAAAAAACGCTACCTTCGGGCTTTGGAAAATGATGACTTTGAAAACATTCCTGGAGGTTCACAGGCACGAACTCTGTTAGAACGTTATGCAGAATTCTTAGAGTTAGATGTAGATGTTATCCTAGATGCATATGATACAGGGAGCCCTCTTCGGGTTTTTGAAATTGAAACGAAAGCCAATAGAACTGCTCGCCTAAATCGTAGGCGAAAGGTAAAGCGAAGAAATAGCTTCCTTCCTCTAATCTACCTCTTTCTGTTGGCTCTTGGGATTATTTCCTTTGTTAGCTATACAGTTTGGCAGCATAAGCAAGAAAACAAAAAGGAAACCAGTTCATCTAGCTATCAAGCAAAATCAAATTCAGACTTATCTCAGTCAAGTTCAAACCTAGAGCAGACAAGTGAAGCCTCTTCAACAGGGGCATCCTCTGATTCAACAGAAGAAAGTGCTCAAGCTTTAACGATTAATGTCTCTTCTCAAGAGGGAGGGCTTGTTGCCGATATCAGCAATGCTCCCCAGCAAGTTAAAGTAACGCTATCTGTGACAGACACAAGTAGCTGGATTGCTGTTTCAAACACAGAACTTGCTGACGGTGTAACCCTGTCACCGGATAATCAGTCTGTTTCAGTTGTCATTGACAAGGCTCTGGTTAGCCGTTCTGTTGTGACACTAGGTGCTGTTGAAGGAGTGACTGTTAAGATAGAAGAACAGGCACTTGATTTATCAAGCTTGAACACCTTGCCATCCAATGTGGTACTACAATTTAATTAGAGGAGACTTAATGAGAAAAGAAGCGATTCCTAATTTACTGACCTTAATAAGGATTATCATGATTCCTATATTTTTAGGAATCCTTTCGATCAGTGATAGTTTAACTGCCCATGTAAGCGCGGGGCTTATTTTCGCCTTAGCCAGTTTTACAGATTACCTTGATGGTTATTTAGCCCGTAAATGGAAGGTTGTGACAAATTTTGGTAAATTTGCAGATCCGCTAGCAGATAAAATGTTGGTCATGTCAGCATTTATTATGCTAGTAGGGTTGGGTTTTGTGCCTGCTTGGGTATCTGCAGTGATTATCTGTCGTGAACTAGCAGTAACAGGACTCCGCTTGCTTCTAGTAGAGACAGGTGGTGAAGTACTTCCAGCAGCAATGTTAGGCAAGATAAAAACATTCACACAGATGTTTGCTGTTATTTTTCTGCTCTTTCATTGGCAACTTTTAGGCCAAATTTCACTCTATATCGCACTCTTTTTCACAATTTACTCAGGCTATGACTATTTTAAGGGTGCTAGTTTTTTATTCAAGGATACCTTTAAGTAAATGAATGTAGTTGATGTTAAACACCTAAAGTATAGGTATAAGGAAGAATCACAAGATTATATTCTAGATGATGTTTCGTTTCACGTGAAACAAGGAGAGTGGTTATCTATCATCGGGCACAATGGGTCAGGGAAGTCAACACTAGTTCGGTTGATAGATGGCCTTTTGTTAGCAGAATCAGGAGATATATATATATCAGGAGACTTGTTGACTGTAGATAATGTTTGGGAAAAACGCCGCCAAATTGGCATGGTCTTCCAAAATCCAGACAATCAGTTTGTTGGTGCGACTGTTGAAGATGATGTTGCTTTTGGGCTAGAAAACCAAGGGGTTCCTTTAGCAGAAATGAAAGAACGGGTCACAGAGGCTTTAGAACTCGTTGGGATGGCCGATTTTAAAACACGAGAACCTGCTCGACTTTCCGGTGGGCAAAAGCAACGAGTTGCCATTGCGGGAGTTGTCGCACTTCGACCAGATATTATCATCTTGGATGAAGCAACTTCCATGTTAGATCCTTTGGGACGTTTGGAGTTGATTGCGACAATTAAACGAATAAAGGATAAATACGGGATAACTTTGATATCAATCACTCATGACTTAGATGAAGTTGCTCTAAGTGACCGTGTTTTGGTTATGGCTTCTGGAAAAATAGAGTCAATTAATAGCCCAAGAGGTCTATTTGCACGTAAGGATTTACATGATCTGGGTCTTGATTTTCCTTTTACGCAACGCTTGAGACTTGAGTTGCAAAAGATAGGTTTTGAGTTGCCGGATAATTATTTAACAGAAAAGGAATTGCAAGATACATTATGGGAATTACTCTCCAACAGGTAAGCTATACTTATCAAAAGGATACTCCTTTTGAAGGGCAAGCCCTTTTTGATGTGGACATGACTATTGAAGATGGCTCTTACACAGCTTTAATTGGCCATACAGGTAGTGGAAAATCAACCATACTACAACTCTTGAATGGTCTAATTAAGCCAACGAAGGGTCAGGTACTTATTGATGATTTTACAATTACGCCAGATTCGAAAGATAAAGCCATAAAGCAAGTGCGTCAAAAAGTAGGATTAGTTTTTCAATTTGCAGAAAGTCAGTTATTTGAGGAGACAGTTTTAAAGGATGTTGCTTTTGGTCCCCAAAATTTTGGGCGTTCTCAGGAAGAAGCTGAACAGATAGCGCGTGAAAAGCTAACTATTGTAGGTATATCTGAAGACTTATTTATGCGGAGCCCTTTTGAATTATCTGGTGGTCAGATGCGTCGAGTTGCTATTGCTGGTATTTTAGCTATGGAACCAAAGGTTTTGGTCTTGGACGAACCTACTGCTGGGTTAGATCCAGCCGGTCGACGGGAATTGATGCATTTATTTAAAGAGCTACATCAAGCTGGTATGACAATTGTGCTAGTAACGCATCTAATGGATGATGTGGCAGATTTTGCAGATCAGGTCTATGTTCTGGAAAAGGGAAGCTTGGTGAAATCAGGGCAACCACATCAGGTTTTTCAAGATCTTGGTTTTATGGAGGCAATTCAACTAGGCGTTCCAAAAGCGACACGCTTTGCTAAGGGATTAGTTGATCAGGGCTATTCCTTTGACAAGGGATTGCCTATTAGTCTATCGGAATTAAGGGAGGCTTTACAAGATGGATAAACTCATTATAGGACGATACATTCCAGGTCATTCTCTAATCCACCGCCTTGACCCACGCTGTAAACTCTTGTCAATGATTGTGTTTATTCTGATTGTTTTTTGGGCAAATAACTTGTCAACGAATCTTCTTATGATTGCCTTCATAATAGGTTTAATATTACTTTCTCGAATAAACTTCTTTTTTTTCCTAGGTGGTTTAAAGCCTATGGTCGGATTGATTTTATTTACAACTTTTTTTCAAGCCTTCTTTACAAGAGGAGGAGGAGATGTTTACTGGTCATTTTGGATTTTCCAACTGTCAAGTCAAGGTTTACAGCAAGCAGGCATTGTTTTTGTAAGGTTTGTTCTTATCATTTTCTTTTCAACGCTTTTGACCTTGACAACTATGCCCTTGAGTATTGCAGATGGTGTAGAGGCTTTATTGGGACCTTTGAATCGGTTTAAAATTCCTGTCCACGAAATTGGATTAATGCTCTCCATGAGCCTTCGATTTGTGCCAACTCTTATGGATGATACCATAAGGATTATGAACGCCCAGAGGGCTAGAGGTGTGGATTTTAATGAGGGAAGTCTGTTGCAAAAGATTAAATCTATTATTCCAATTCTGATTCCTCTCTTTGCATCGTCTTTTAAGCGAGCAGATGCTCTAGCTACTGCTATGGAGGCAAGAGGTTATCAAGGTGGAACTGGACGAAGTAAGTACCGTGTTTTAGCTTGGCAGCTGAAAGACAGTTTAGCAATCTTGACACTTCTAGCCTTTGCTGTTCTGCTATTTTTTCTGAAAACTTGACAAGTTTGTCAAGTTTTATTTTTTTAAAAGCTTTGTTGTTCAAAATAAAATATCGTTGTCATTTTTGTAACATAATCATAAAGATATAGTAACAAATAGTGTGTATGATAGGGAGAGTAAATAATATAGAACAAAGGAGCATAATCATGCACTTTTCAACACAGCGTGGAATGAAATTCACACTATTAGGTATTACTTCTTTTGCAGCCTTGGCATTTTCTATCTCTGCCCAAGCAGAAACACACACCGTACAATCTGGTGACACATTGTCAGAAATTGCTGAAAAAAATAATCGCACCATTGACTATTTAGTCGCTATCAATAATCTCCAAGATCCAGACCATATTGTCTCTGGACAAGAATTGGAATTGGGTGATGGAGAAACTTTTCCTGCAACAGCCAATGCAGCTACTTCAACACCTGCATCTGTTTACAACTATTCTGAAAATACATATTATGGACAACAATCGGCAACTACCAATAGCAATGCAACAACTACACCAGTGTTGCCAAATGGCAATACTGCAGGTGCAACAGGTTCCTACGCAGCCTCTAAAATGGCAGAAGCGACAGGAGTGCCCGCATCTACTTGGGAATACATTATTGCACGTGAATCAAACGGGCAAGTAAATGCCTACAACCCTTCTGGTGCTTCAGGCCTTTTCCAAACCATGCCAGGTTGGGGGTCAACAGCAACAGTTGACGATCAAGTTCAGTCAGCCATCAAGGCTTACAATGCGCAGGGACTATCAGCTTGGGGCTATTAAAATAGAAGCAAAGCAAACAGTGTAAGATTTCAACGTTGAGATCTTACACTTAATGACTAGGTTAGCCATCTTAGAGGTATATATGAGATTCGTTATCAAGATCATCTCACGTATTTGCATTGTTATGCTATGTCTCATCCTCCTTGTTTTAGCAATACATAGATTTAACAGCTGCCGCTAAAGACTTAATGAAATGAAATTGGACAGTGAAAGTATTAGAGAAATCTGACAGATTTGAGTCGTTACAATCAAGAAATAGAAGGTGTTACTGTTCGTTTAGCAATCTGGCATACCAATTAAAAGATAAAATCATCCTCAAAGTATTTGAGGGTGATTTTTTTCAAAATTCCTGTTATAATAGCCTTGCCTACTTTGTCAGGTTTCAAACGCATTTATCAATTGACGGATGGTATTGAAGCCTGCGCCCTTCAAGCGTAAGTTTGGCAAACGAAACAAAAGGTTAGCCCTTTTCAGTTACTTAAGTCCTCTATAGGTAATTGAGATTGAAGTGAGATATGAGATTATCAAGGAAAGCAGTGCACTTTGCTAGAACTTTCACCTTCTTTTTCAATGACCAATAAAGGGTCAGTCCTTTTTCCAAAGACCTAGGAATAGCATACTGGATAGGTTCAATCCTTTTTATTTTTAAATTGATGGGAGAATATTATGAGTCACAAGGCAAAGCAACGTGTTGTCGTAGGCATGAGTGGAGGAGTTGATTCATCTGTAACGGCTCTACTATTGAAAGAGCAAGGTTACGATGTGATTGGGGTCTTCATGAAAAATTGGGATGATACAGATGAATACGGTATCTGCACGGCAACAGAAGACTATAAGGATGTTGCGGCAGTGGCAGATCAAATTGGTATTCCGTATTATTCGGTTAACTTTGAAAAAGAATATTGGGATCAGGTTTTTGAATACTTTTTAGCAGAGTACCGTGCAGGACGAACACCAAACCCAGATGTTATGTGTAATAAGGAAATTAAATTTAAGGCTTTCCTTGATTATGCCCTAAGTTTAGGGGCAGATTATGTAGCAACAGGACACTATGCTCAAATTTCTAGAGATCAAGATGGGGTCGCTCATATGATGCGTGGTGCAGATGAAGGAAAAGACCAAACCTACTTCCTTAGTCAATTATCACAGGAACAGTTACAAAAAACGTTATTTCCTTTAGGGCATTTGCAGAAATCTCAGGTTCGTGATATTGCAGAAAAAGCAGAGCTAGCGACAGCAAAGAAGAAAGATTCCACAGGTATTTGTTTTATCGGGGAGAAAAATTTCAAGACATTTCTTAGTCAGTATCTACCTGCTCAAAAAGGGCGGATGCTAAGTGTAGAAGGTCGTGATATGGGAGAACATGCAGGCCTCATGTATTACACTATTGGCCAACGAGGAGGGCTTGGTATTGGTGGACAAGAAGGAGGAGATAACCAACCATGGTTTGTGGTTGGAAAAGACCTTTCTCAAAACATTCTTTATGTAGGGCAAGGATTCTACCACGAGTCCCTCATGTCAACGTCTTTACAAGCTAGTCAACTCAGCTTTACAAAAGAAATGCCAGAAAACTTTACAATGGAGTGTACTGCGAAATTCCGATACCGTCAACCAGACTCAAGGGTTACAGTTCATGTCAAAGATAAGAAAGCGGAAGTTATCTTTTCCGAGCCACAAAGGGCTATAACACCAGGGCAAGCGGTTGTCTTTTATGATGGTTTAGAGTGCCTTGGAGGAGGTCTTATTGACAAGGCCTTTAAGAACGGCGTTATTTGTCAATATATATAGGACAAAGTTTACACTTGTGTAAACCGAAATGTGTCAACTGAAGCAATTCTGATGTTTTCTTTAGTTGACTTTGATAGGATTTTGATAAAATAATCCTATCTGGAGGTCAAAGCTCTTAGAACTTGTGCGTTTTTTCGTACATCTTCTACGGCTTTGATATTTTTAGTTTTCTTGAAAGGAATAAAATGGGAGAACAATTTAGAGAGCACTATGATGTCATTGTTATTGGAGCAGGACATGCAGGGGTTGAAGCAGCGTTGGCAAGCAGTCGGATGGGCTGTCGGACCTTACTGGCTACCTTGAGTATTGAAATGGTGGCGTTTATGCCCTGTAATCCTTCAATAGGAGGTTCTGCTAAAGGGATAGTGGTTCGTGAGATTGATGCCTTAGGCGGGGAAATGGGTAAGAATATTGATAAAACATATATTCAAATGAAGATGCTCAATACAGGTAAGGGACCTGCTGTCAGAGCTTTGAGAGCCCAAGCGGATAAGGAACTTTACAGCCGAGAGATGCGTCAAGTAATCGAGCAACAAGAGAATTTAATCTTGCGTCAGACCATGATTAACGACATATTGGTTGAAGATGGGCAGGTTGTGGGTGTTGAGACAGCGACACATCAACGCTATTCAGCAAAAACTGTTATTGTGACAACAGGAACAGCTCTCCGTGGTGAAATTATCATCGGAGACCTCAAGTATTCGTCAGGGCCAAACAATAGTCTTGCTTCTATAACACTAGCTGATAACCTAAAGAAGCTTGGTTTTGAAATTGGTCGCTTTAAGACAGGAACACCGCCTCGAGTTAAAGCGTCTTCTATCAATTATGCAGCGACAGAAATACAGCCAGGCGATAGCCTGCCGAATCATTTCTCGTTTGCCTCCAAAAACGAGGACTATAGGGCAGATCAAGTTCCTTGTTGGCTGACATATACGAATGCAACCAGTCATGAGATTATCAAGGAGAATCTACATCGTGCACCAATGTTTTCAGGGATTGTTAAAGGGGTAGGGCCACGCTATTGTCCTTCTATCGAAGATAAAATTGTCCGCTTCTCAGACAAAGAGCGCCATCAACTTTTCTTAGAACCTGAAGGACATCACACAGAGGAAGTGTATATCCAAGGTTTGTCAACTAGTTTGCCTGAGGACGTTCAAAAAGAGATGGTCCATTCAATTGCTGGTCTTGAGAAGGCTGAAATGATGAGGACTGGTTACGCTATTGAGTATGACATGATAATGCCTCACCAGCTTCGTGCAACGCTTGAGACCAAAAAGATTTCAGGTTTATTTACCGCTGGTCAAACCAATGGTACTTCGGGTTATGAGGAAGCCGCAGGTCAAGGCTTAGTTGCAGGAATTAACGCTGCACTTAAAGTCCAAGGAAAGCCAGAAATGATTCTTCAACGCAGCGATGCCTATATTGGAGTTATGATTGATGACTTGGTAACTAAAGGAACGGTAGAACCTTATCGTCTCTTGACAAGTCGAGCGGAGTATCGTTTGATCTTACGTCACGATAACGCTGATATGCGATTGACTGAACTTGGTCATGCGGTAGGATTAGTGACTGCTGATCGCTATGCTCTTTTTCAGCAACACAAAGAAGCATTTGATAAGGAGTTGACACGACTATCTTCAATCAAGTTGAAGCCAATCCCTGAAACAAATACTAAGATTGAGTCCCTAGGGTTTAAACCTCTAACAGATGCAGTAACCGCTAAAGAGTTTATGCGGCGTCAGGGTGTCACCTATCAGGATGTTGTAGCATTTATTGGATTGCCTCCTATTCCCTTGTCAGCACGAACAATTGAGTTGCTTGAAATAGAGATTAAATACGAAGGTTATATAACAAAAGCCCTTGATCAGGTTGAGAAGATGAAGCGAATGGAAGAAAAAAGGATTCCAGCAGATATTGATTGGGATGATATCGATTCAATTGCAACAGAGGCTAGGCAAAAGTTTAAAATGATAACCCCTGAAACCATTGGTCAGGCGAGTCGGATTTCTGGTGTAAATCCAGCAGACATTTCTATTCTGATGGTCTACTTAGAAGGTCGTAGCCGTTCCATTTCTAAAAAGAAAAA
>DIXV01000012.1:20574-49288 GCA_002436115.1 Streptococcus sp. UBA6071
TTTTTTAATGCCAGTTTAAAAGGATAGTTGACAACTAAGGTGACACTGTTAAGAGGAAAGAACTTTTTACTTTCTTGACGCTTCAGATTGGCTAAAGAGATAGCTTTTTTTGTTGATTTGTGGTAAAATAGCGCCTAAGAGGAAAATGATGAAAAAATTTAGATTTGCAGACATTCACTTTGTCATAATTGGTCTCATTTTTTTAGGACTCGTAGCACTAATAATCAGATTGACCCCTAGTTTTACGATTTTGTTATTTACGGTATTTTTACTTACCGTTTCTTTTGTCGTCCTTTTGATTTACCAAAATCACACTTGTAAGACGGATGAACTTGACAAAATTAGGCATATTAATCATCAGGCGGAAAGCAGTATGACAAGCTTATTGGAGAACTTACCTGTAGGTGTTGTTAAAATTGATGAGAAAACTGATGAGATTGAATGGTTCAATCCTTTTGCAGAACTGACTTTTACTAAAGAAGATGGAGACTTTGACGATGATCGCCTTAGAGATATCCTAGCTGTTGGCAGGGACAAGACTCGCATCTATGCTGAATTCTCTGGGAAACGCTACATCGTCCATACCGATTTTCAAAATGAACTCTTTTACTTTTTTGATGTGTCTTCTGAATACAAGGCAACACAAGAGGTAGCAAGCCTTCGCCCGGTTATTGGGGTTATTAGCGTTGATAACTATGATGATTTAGAAGATACCATGTCGGATTCAGAACTTAGTGAGGTTAATAGTTTTGTTTCTAGCTTCATCACAAATTTCAGTCAGCAGCACCAGATTTTCTACCGTCGAGTTGCGATGAACCGCTTTTATGTCTTCACAGACTACGCTGTACTGGATCAGTTGATGACAGAAAAGTTTTCGATTATTGATCAGTTTCGTTCGGAAGCCAAGTCTCGTCATTTAGCCATTACGCTCAGTATGGGATTTGCCTTTGGTAACGATAACCATCATACGATTGGGCAACTTGCTCTTCAGAACCTCAACATGGCAGAAGTACGCGGAGGAGACCAAGCGGTTGTTAAGGAAAATTCGGAACAGAAACAACCGATTTATTTTGGAGGCAATACGGCTTCGACAACCAAGCGCACCCGCACCCGTACCCGCGCCATGATGTCTGCTATTTCAGATAAGATTAATTTTGTGAGCAAGGTCTTTATTGTTGGTCATCAAAAACTAGATATGGATGCCCTGGGTGCTTCTGTAGGAATGCACTGTTTTGCCCAAAATCTCATTGAAGAGGTTTATGTGGTTTATGATGAGACAGCTATGTTTAGTGATATTTCACGGGCGGTCGAACAGCTCAGTGCAGAAGCAAGTACGAACCTTGTAACTGTTAGTGAAGCTTTAGAGATGGTGACAAGGGATTCATTACTAATTATGGTTGACCATTCCAAAGTCAGCTTAACCCTGTCACAGGCACTGTATGAGAAGTTTGACCAGGTTATCGTTATTGACCATCACAGACGAGATAGTGACTTTCCCCAAAATGCCATTATTGCATACATTGAGAGTGGAGCTAGTAGTACTAGCGAGTTGGTTACGGAACTTCTTCAATTCCAAAATAGTAAAAAAAGGCGGTTAAGTCGCTTGCAGTCTAGTCTTTTGATGGCTGGTATCATGTTGGATACGAGACATTTCTCGGCACGAGTAACCAGTCGTACCTTCGATGTCGCAAGCTATTTACGCAGTTGTGGTAGCGATAGTATTATGATTCAAGATATTTCAGCAACTGATTTTGAGGAGTCACGTGCTGTCAGTGAGTTGATTTTGAAGGCCAATCAAGTTCTACCCAACATTATCATTGTAAAAGCTGAAGAGGAAAAGCTATACGATAAGGTCACGATGAGTAAGACAGCAGACAATCTTTTGATGTTAGCTGGTATTGAGGGGACCTTTGTGATTGCGAGGTCTGATCAAGGGCAGGTTTCCATTTCTGCTCGTAGCCGAAATAACATTAATGTTCAGCGGATTATGGAAAATATGGGGGGCGGAGGTCATTTTAACCTTGCAGCTGCACAAATTTCAAATCAGACGGTTCAAGAGGTTTTTGTCGAACTTCGTGAGATTATCTTTAAAGAGGTCTTAGAAAATATAGAATAGGAGTTTTTCATGAAAGTTATTTTTTTAGTAGATGTTAAAGGCAAAGGGAAAAAGGGTGAGGTAAAGGAAGTACCAACCGGTTATGCACAAAACTTTTTGATCAAGAAAAAGTTAGCTAAAGAGGCAACTTCTCAAGCGCTCGGAGAGCATCGAGGAAAAGAGAAGGCTCAGGAAAAAATGCACGCCGAAATGGTATCAGAAGCGCAAGCGATTAAGAAACAGCTTGAAATTGAAGAAACAGTTGTCAAATTTACCGAAAAGGTTGGACCTGATGGCCGCACTTTTGGCTCTATTACCAGTAAAAAGATTGCTGACGAACTTAAGAAACAATTCGGCATCCAATTGGATAAGCGCCACATTAAACTGGCCCAACCGATTCGGGCACTAGGCTCTATTGAGGTGCCAGTTAAAATCTACCAAGATATCGAAGGGGTTATTAAACTTTATGTTTATGAGGCTTAATCAGATGGCTCCTAGAGGAAAGGAGGTGAGGGTAGGATGGAATTAGATGAGCTGCGCATTCAGCCGCAAGATACGCTGGCAGAGCAGTCGGTTTTGGGGGCGATTTTCATTGATGAGAGCAAGTTGGTTTTTGTTCGAGAATATATTGGGGCCAGAGATTTCTTTAAATATGCTCACCAACTAATTTTTCAAGCTATGGTTGACCTCTCTGATCGTGGGGATGCCATAGATGCGACAACCTTACGAAATCATTTGGATGATAAAGGGGACTTGCAAAATATTGGTGGGATTTCCTATCTGGTTGAGATTATCAATTCAGTACCCACATCAGCAAATGCAGAATATTATGCCAAGATTGTAGCGGAGAAATCAAACCTTCGAAAGCTCATTGCCAGCCTAACAGAGACGATTAATCAAGCATATGATGCTTCAGATTCATCCGATGATATTATTGCCCGAACGGAAAAATCTCTGATTGATATCGGTGAGGGGACCAGCCGTAGTGGCTTTCAAAAAATTGACAGTATTTTAAATCTTAATTTTGAATCTCTGGAAAGACGTTCTCAACAAACCTCTGATATAACAGGGATTGCAACCGGATATCCTGATTTAGATCACATGACAACAGGCCTGCATGAAGAGGAACTGATTATCCTTGCGGCAAGACCAGCGGTAGGAAAGACAGCTTTTGCCCTCAATATTGCTCAGAATATTGGAACCAAACAGGATAAAACAGTGGCCATTTTTTCTTTAGAAATGGGAGCCGAAAGTTTGGTTGATCGGATGTTGGCTTCTGAGGGGGTTATTAACTCACATGCACTGAGAACTGGACAATTGTCAGAAGAAGAATGGCAGAAAGTTACCATCGCCCAAGCTCAGCTGGCTCAAGCATCAATTTACATTGATGATACGCCAGGAATTAAAATTACAGAAATTCGAGCACGGTCTAGAAAATTAGCCCAAGAAACCAAGAATTTGGGATTGATTCTGATTGATTATCTTCAACTGATTACTGGTAATGGCAAAGAAAATCGTCAGCAAGAAGTTTCTGAAATTTCTCGTCAGTTAAAGATTTTGGCAAAGGAACTTCGGGTTCCTGTGATTGCTCTCAGCCAGCTTTCTCGTGGGGTTGAGCAAAGGCAGGACAAAAGACCGGTCTTATCTGATATTCGTGAATCAGGCTCTATTGAGCAGGATGCTGACATTGTCGCCTTCCTTTATCGTGAAGACTATTATGATCGTAGTGATGAAGAGGCAGTACCAGACAACACGGTTGAGGTCATTATCGAAAAAAACCGTTCAGGAGCACGAGGAACAGTTAAGCTTAATTTCCTGAAAGAATACAATAAATTTTCAAGCATTTCCAAAAGAGAGGATGGGTATACTGCATGAGTGACGCATTTACAGATGTTGCCAAAATGAAAAAAATCAAAGAGGACATCAAGAAGCATGAGGGACAGTTGGTCGAATTGACCTTAGAGAATGGTCGTAAACGAGAAAAAAATAAGATTGGCCGATTGATTGAGGTTTATTCATCACTTTTTATCGTGGAATATACAGATGATAAGGTTCTACCTGATGAAAGCCCTACGACTTATGTTGAATCGTATACTTATTCAGATATTTTGACAGAGAAAACGCTGATTCGTTATTTTGATTAGATTTTTTAGGCGATGAGAAAAAGATGGCTTAGAATGATAATAGAGTCTAATGGGAATAACGTTAGCCCTTTTCCAAGTAAAAAATGAAATGAGCACACCGTAAGCGTCTTATACCTTTTAGGCCACTAAAACAGGCTATTGGGGTTAGGGCAGCTTTTTTAGTAGTCTAGCCACTCAAGATGATTAGTTAAAGAAGGTTGGGATAGTATTGCCATTGCTTTTATAAGCAGAATAATGGCGAGAGTTTACAAAAGATTTACAGAAAGCATGTGTTGGATTTTATAATAAAAAGCTACCATTAGCTGAGGGGTAAACCCCTAAATCATAAATGAATTAAGGAGACTCTTATGGCATTCAATTCTAGGTCAATCAACTATTTTAGTGTAATCTTTGCGATATTTTTCCTCCTTCTAGGGGGCTGCAGCCAACAAGCGTTACAGTCTTTAGACACTGATGCAGCTAACGATCCTAGCTTAGCAAAAGAAACTGCAAACGGGAAAGATGTTCAGCTGTACGACACTAGTCGTCCAAAGACAGAAGACTATTCAAAAGTTAATGAAAACAAAGCCAAATATGTTTTCCTTTTTATCGGTGATGGTATGGGGATAAGCCCTGTAACAGCTGCTGAGAATTACTTGGGAGTTACTAAGACAAACAAGGGTGATATTTACCCAGATCGAATGAATTTTACGGAAATGCCTGTTATTGGTCTTAAGACGCAGTACGATTGCCATTCTTTTATTCCAGATTCTGCTTCGACAGCAACGGCTTTCGCTACAGGAATTAAAACACAGACCGATACCATCGGACTTTCAGGAGACTTGGAAGATTCTGCCGATTCGATAGCTGAAAAATCAAAACGTGCAGGCAAGTCTGTAGGTATCATTACTTCTGTGACTCTTAATCATGCGACGCCTGCAGCTTTTTATGCCAATGAAGAATCGCGTAAATCATACTACGATATTGGTCTACAGATGGCAGCTTCTAACTTTGACTACTTTGCAGGAGGTTCTCTTAAGGAGCGTACTGGTAAACAAGAGACTCAAAAAGACCTCTATGACGTCATGGAAGCAAAGGGGTATACGATTGTTGAAACCAAGGTAGAGGCTGAAAAAGTATCAGCGAATGCTAAAAAAGTTTATATTGTCGCAGAAGATTTGCAAGATGATGGTGCTATGACTTATAAAATTGATCAGACAAAAGAGAGTCAAGATTTAAAGGATATGGTCCGTAAGGGGGTTGAAGTGATGGAAGATGATCCAGAAGGCTTCTTTATGATGGCCGAATCAGGAAAAATTGATTGGTCCGAACATGCTAATGATGCTACGACAACTATAGAAGAAGTTATTGCGTTTCAAGACTCTATTCAAGTAGCTATTGACTTTTATAACGAACATCCAGATGATACCTTGATTGTTGTTACAGCGGATCATGCAACGGGCGGCCTCACCATTGGAAATGAGTCAACCGGCTATGAAACTTACTTTGAGCTGCTAACGAATCAAAAAGGGTCTCAAGTTGAATTTGCTGATATCGTTAAATCAGCCTTGGAAAAAAATCCCCAATTACAATTTGAAGACTTTGCTCCACAAATTGAAGATTATTTTGGTCTTAGGTTGGACGCCGATGCACCAACAGAAATGGTTAGCAATGCTGAGGAAGATGCCTATTTAGCCAAAAAAGCTGAAAATCGTCTCCTCTGTTCCAAAGAAGAATATGAAGAACTCAAAATAGCTTTTGAAGAGTCAAAAAAAGGAGTTGATGCTCAAAATAAAAACTATGGTGAGTATGTACCTGTAGCAATCACAGCTACACGCATTTTGAATAAAAAAGCAGGTATTGATTGGAGCACAACTGAACATTCTGGAGAGAAGATTCCTGTCTATGCCATGGGTTCAGGTGCTTATATGTTTGACGGAGAATTTGACGATACAGATATTGCCGTCCGAATTGGAGAAGCTATGGGCTTTAATGGCGCATTAGCTGGCTCAAAAGACGATATGGAAACTGAAACTCAAAAACCCAAAGGAGTTGGCCTTGAAGGATCCAAAGGAAACAAATAGTTAGATTGGAAGAGGGGGGTCTCCCTTGTATTCTGGGAGAAGACATCCTGAAAAAGAGCTCATTGTGTCATATACGCCAGTAATGAGATTCTCCTTGCCATAACTTAAGAAGGGTTTCATCTGACTTGTGTTCCCTGAGAAGCTATGATAAAAAGGCTCAACCAGTCGAACACAAATCTCCTTAAAATAAGGCTTTACAGGTGACGTTTTCTATGGTATACTAATCTTTGTGTGAAATAGCAGCAGAAAAATATGAAGCTCGTCAACAGTTGTCCTTTAGCGGATGCTATCCTTTTAGACTATTTTGTCTCAGTTTTGTCGTACTATAAGAGGTACTACCCAACTTATCGGCATTAGGTCTAAAAGAGTAACGCCATTAAACTGAGTAAGTAGCCTTTGCTGTTTAGGTGAAGGACAACTGCACGAATCAGGATTTTTCAAGTGACTATTTCCTCAATATGAATTATTTTAAGGAGGACATTTATATGTCACGTTATACAGGACCATCTTGGAAACAGTCTCGTCGTCTCGGTCTGTCTCTAACAGGTACAGGTAAGGAATTGGCACGTCGTAATTATGTGCCAGGTCAACATGGCCCTAACAACCGTAGCAAACTTTCTGAGTATGGTTTGCAATTAGCTGAAAAACAAAAATTACGTTTTTCGTACGGTTTAGGTGAAAAGCAGTTCCGTAATCTTTTTGTTCAAGCAACTAAGGTTAAAGAAGGAACACTTGGTTTCAACTTTATGCTTTTACTAGAACGTCGTTTGGATAATGTCGTTTATCGTTTAGGTCTTGCAACAACTCGCCGTCAAGCACGTCAGTTTGTTAACCATGGTCATATTCTCGTTGATGGCAAACGTGTAGATATCCCAAGCTACCGTGTTGAAGTCGGTCAAGTGATTTCGGTACGTGAAAAATCAATTAAGGTACCTGCCATTCTTGAGGCTGTTGAAGCAGTACTCGGACGTCCATCATTCGTATCGTTTGATGCTGAAAAACTTGAAGGGTCATTGACACGCTTACCAGAGCGTGATGAAATCAACCCAGAAATCAATGAAGCCCTTATCGTTGAATTCTACAATAAGATGCTTTAAGATTTATAGCTTAAGAACTCAAAAAAGCCTGTTAAGTAAAGAACAGGCTTTTTTGCTATCTTCTAAAGATTTTCAATAGGCTCATTGTTCAAAGTTTGCTCGTTTACTAAAGTCACTTGATTAAGAGTCAGACCAGCTAAGTTTATTGTCAAAAGCGACTTGCTAATTGTTAAGGCTTAACCTTAAAATAACGGAGACGAAGAGCGTTTGTAACGACAGAGACAGAGCTTAAGCTCATTGCTAATCCAGCCAACATAGGGTTGAGCAAGGGTCCTCCAAAGAGATGGAGAAGCCCCATAGCAATAGGGATACCAAGAAGATTATAGGCAAAGGCCCAGAAGAGATTTTCTTTAATGTTTGTCATGGTTGCTTGGCTGAGTTTGATAGCCGTAGGGACATCTCTTAAATTGCCATGCATAAGGACGATATCCGCCGATTCAATAGCGACGTCTGTCCCTGAGCCAATAGCAATCCCGACTTGAGCTTGGACCAAAGCTGGTGCATCATTGATACCGTCTCCTACCATGGCGACCTGAGAGTTATGTTTTTGGAGTTGCTTAATGATGTTTGCTTTATCTTTGGGTAGAACTTGGCTAAAAACAGTCGAAATCCCCACTTCTTGGGCAATAGCCTGTGCGGTTGCATCATGATCTCCAGTCAACATAATCACGTTTAAGCCCAAATCTTTCATGTCTTTGATAGCTTTTGCACTGCTTTCTTTAATTTGATCGGCAATTGCAAGTAGTCCAATTACTTTTTTATTTAAAGATAGATAAATAGGTGTTTTTCCAGCTCTGGCTAGTTTGTGACTTTGCTCCGATAAAGAAGACACATCAATTGTTTGCTCATGCATCAATTTAGCATTTCCTAAAACAATCGGCTGGTTTTGATAGGTTGCCAAAAGGCCTAGACCTGGAACAGCTTGAAAATCTCTTACGACAAAGGCCTCGTGCTCTTCTGATGCGTCAAGAATGGCTTGGGCCAAGGGATGTTCAGACCCTATTTCACAGGCAGCAGCTAAGTTGAGAATGTCTTTTTCCTGCCATCCTTCAGAAGAGATAAGGTCTGTTACCCGAGGTCGTCCTTCTGTAATGGTTCCTGTTTTATCAAGAACAACAGTGGTTAACTTATGAGCTGTTTCTAGAGCCTGCCCAGACTTAATCAAGATGCCATGTTCCGCCCCTTTTCCAGTCCCCACCATAATAGCGATGGGAGTTGCTAAACCGAGAGCACAAGGACAGGCAATGATTAAGATGGAAATGAAGATTTGTAGAGAAAATTGGAAACTTTCTCCGCCTATGCTATACCAAAGAAAGCTGGTTAAGAGGGCTAGAGCAATGATTATAGGAACGAAGTAGAGGGAGATTTTGTCTGCAAAGGCAGCAATCGGTGCCTTAGAACCTTGTGCCTTTTCAATTAATTTGATGATTTGAGCTAGCGTTGTATCTTGTCCAACCTTGGTTGCTTCGTAGTCAATAGTACCATTTTTATTAATAGTAGCACTAATAACAGTATCTCCGACAGTTTTAGCAACAGGTAGGCTCTCTCCAGTAATCATTGCTTCATCAATACTGCTTGAGCCAACCCGCACGATACCGTCAACAGGTAGACTTTCTCCTGGCTTAATGCGAATAATATCACCGACACGAATATCTTCGGTGTCAAGTTCAACCAGTTGTCCATATCGCAAGACAGTTGCTTTTTTAGGCGAGAGGTTGATGAGCTGTTGAATAGCTAAGGAGGTTTTTCCCTTGGCTTTATTTTCTAAGGTTTTCCCAAGGAGAATAAGGCTGATAATGACCCCAACTGACTCAAAGTAGAGGTGATGGGTGAAGTGAGTGTGACCTTGAAAGAGATGGTAGATGGCATAGAGGCCATAGGCAAAGGCAGCACTTGTACCAACAGCAATTAAACTGTCCATATTAGGGTGTTTCTTGATTAGGTTTTTGAACCCTCGTTTATAGAAACCAGCCCCTAACCACATGGTTGGTAGGGTCAAAAAGAGTTGTGTCAAGGCAAAGTTGACAGGGTGTAAATGAGGTGTCAAGATAGAAGGTAAGGGGAGCCCAATCATGCTTCCCATAGCGATGTAAAGCAAGGGTAATGTTGTCAAGATGGCTAAGAGTGTTTTAGTCTCTAGTCGTTTTTGTATCTGTTTTTGCTCTCTTAGATAAGCCTTGTATTCTGAAGCTGTTTCTTGTTTTTTCTCCTGTGCTTCATAGCCAGCCTCTGCAACTGTAGATAGAATCAGAGTACTGTCAAAATTATCATCTTTTGGTAGAATAGTAAGTTTTTCCGTTGCTAGGTTTACGGAAGCTGTTTCGACATGATCCAGCTTGCTAACAAGGCGTTCAACCTTTGCAGCGCAGGAAGCACAGGTCATGCCTGAGATTTTATAAGTTCGTTCTGTCATAGTCTCTCCTTTAATGTTGCCCGCAGGTGCATTGACCAGCTAAACAATCGCAGACGAGGGTGTCAGGTGCTGTTTTGAGTTGGTCACAAACGAGTTGTTTAATCTTTTCAAGCCCCTTCTTGGAGAATTGTCCTTCTTCTAGGAGTAAAGTGATTAGATCAACTTGCTTGGTGTTACAAATCAGAGACTGTAATTTTACAAGGGTTTTTAAGAGCTGCTCTTGTTCACTTACAGTGGTCTTATAATAGTACTTCCCTTTTTCTTTTTTCATGGTCAGGAGTCCTTTAGTCTTTAAGCGATTTAGCAGGGTCTTGATAGTGCTAGCTTGCCAGTCAAAATGATGAGATAGACTTTCTATGATAAACTTGCTACTACTTCTTGGATTGGCCCAAACGACTCGCATAACCTGCCATTCAGCATAGCTCATTTGATTTTTTTCCATAATAGTATCCTCTTTCCAACATCTTCTATATCTAGAGTTTACAATTGTAAACGGTAATTGTCAAGAAAAAGCCCTTCCAAGGGAAGAGATTTCTCTGTTTTTAGTGTGCCAGTATTTCCTGTCCAATTTCGAGTCCTGTCAAACCTGTTGGATAGTAAGTTGGCCAATTTTCTAATTCGGTCAATAGGCTATCGTGACTATCGCCGCCAATGTAAATATGGAAGTGATCTGCTTGATTAGGTGCGATAGAATGGTCGCTAAATTGGACATATCGGTAAGGCCCAGCATCTGCTTCAGTTGCTTCAAAAAGGTAGCGAACTCCTCGGTTTCCTTTTTCATAGGTTAATACCTTATAACCAACATAGGTATAAGTGTATTTTTTCTGGCTACCATCAACACTGAATGTGATCGTATCATCTGTGATAGTGATTTGGTCAATACTTGTCTGATAGCCTTTATCATAATAGTCTTTGTATTGGTCAGCGGTCATGCTAGCACCTTTGGCTTTTGACTTATAGTCCCAAATTTGGTCAAAGCTACCATCTCGGAGATAGGGATAAATAGACTGCCATTCACCTTGCCAATCCTTTAGGGGTCGATCTTTGACAGCAGAATCTTCAAAATAGCCATTGTAGACAGTTTTTAAAGAAACTTCCTCTTCCTCAGAACTTATGGTGCTTCCTTCTGTATTAGTGGTCAACTGTAAGGCTTTAAGATTGCTCTCCATCGTAGAGATGTAGTCTTCACCAGCCTCCATTGCTTGACTTGTTAGGCTTTCTAATGGATTGAGAACCGCTGTTTTGACACCTGTCTCAGCAGCTAGGGTTTCCGCTACGGCGGATGAGACCGTTTCTTCAAAATAAATATAGTTAATTTTGTTGTCTTTGATGTATTTGGTCAGTTCTGCTAAGCGTGTCGCAGATGGTTCGCTGTCTGAGTTCAAACCTGAGACAGAAACTTGTTCTAAACCATAGTCGAGTGCTAGGTAGGTAAAGGCCTTATGTTGTGTCACAAAGCTTTTTTGTTTGGCTTGAGAAAGAGTCTCTTTGTAGGTTTGATCCAGTTCCTTTAGTTTGCTGATATAAGCAGAAGCATTTTCAGTGAAGCGCTCTTTTTTATCAGGGTATTGGGCAATAAGGCTGTCTCTTAGGCTTTCAACCATCATAATAGCACGATAAGGAGATACCCATACATGGGGGTCATAGCCGTGTTCATGTTCATGTTCTTCCTCCTCTTCCTCATGGTTTTCTTCAGAGCCTGGTAAGAGTAGCATGCCTTTTGTTGCCGAGATAAGATTGACCTTACTATTACTTTCATCCAGATTGGTCTTCAAATCAGAGACCCAAGTCTCCATGTTATCGTTGGCATAGATGAAACTATCAGCCTCTTCTATGTTTGCAATGTCCTTTGCAGAAGGGTCAAAATCATGAACTTCAGTCCCTGACTTGATGAGAAGTTTCACCTCAGCCTCATTGCCAACGATTTGCTGGGTAAATTCATACACAGGGTAGAAGGTTGTGATAATGGTGGGTTGATCAGATGTCGTGGCATTGCCACAGGCTGATAGAAGAAAGGTGGTTAGAAACAGAATGATAAAATGTCTTTTTTTCATGTTGATTAGTCCTTTATCTTATTTTTTTAATTTTTTGACTAAGTTGACCAGCAAAAAGATGCTAATAAAAATCAAGGTGATACTGGCAGAAGCAGGCGTTTCGGCATAATAGGAAATATAAGCACCAGAAATCATGCCAACAAATCCTATCAGAACAGCAAGCACCATCACCATTTTAAAGCTTTTGCCTAGTTGTAGCGCAATAGAAGCTGGTAGCACTATAATGGTGGAAACCAAGAGGGCTCCTGCAGCAGGAATCATAAGAGCGATAGCAATACCTGTTACGATATTAAAGAGGATAGACATTGCTCGAACAGGTAAACCGTCAACAAAGGCGGTGTCTTCATCAAATGTTAAAATGTACATGGGGCGGATAAATAAAGCAGTTAAGGACAAGACGACTAGAGAAATCGCAAAAAGTGCTAAGACTTGTTCATAACGAATAGTGACGATGGAACCAAATAAGTACTGTTCCAAACTCATGCCAGACGATCCGCCAGATTTACTCATTATAATGAGGGATAAAGCCAGACCTGCTGACATAAGGATGGCAGTGCCGATTTCCATAAAATGCTTATAAATGGTACGCAGGTATTCTAAAAAAATAGCTGCAATAACAACAATGATAATCGTTGAAAGGCGAGTATCTATGCCAAGTAGAAGCCCTAAGGCGACCCCGGCTAGAGAGACATGGCTGAGTGTATCGCTCATCAATGATTGTCGGCGGAGGATGAGAAAAATGCCCAGTATGGGTGCGAAGGAGGCAATGGCTATCATGGCTAAAAAAGCCAGCTGCATGAATTTATAATTAAAGAGTTCCAACATGATTGCCCTCCAGATCGTCCTTATCATGGACATTAAAGCACCGCCAAGGGGAGTTTTGGTCACGTACAAGGTGGATATTACGATCAGCAAATGACTTGACTTCATCTGCATCATGGGTGATCATGAGTACAGACTTGCCGTGCCGTTTAGCAGAATGGTGCATTAACGTATAGAAGTCGTCTTTAGAAGAAATATCCATTCCTGTCGTGGGCTCATCTAAGATGAAAATATCAGGATCGCTGGTAAACATACGGGCAATAACGGCTCGCTGTTTTTGTCCACCAGACAAGCTGCCTAATCTCTCATGTCGGTGTTCCCACATCCCAACGGATTCTAAACTAACCTTGATATGCTCCTCATCGTGGGAGGTCAATTTTCGGAACCATCCTTGTCTAGGATAGCGCCCCGATTGAACGAATTCAAAGACGGTGGAAGGAAATCCAGCATTAAAGCTGGAGACTTGTTGGGGCAAATAGGACATCCTTAGCCGTTTTCCAGAAAGTCCAGTTTTGGAGATAGTGACTTGGCCAGCCTTTGGTTTTAAGATAGCCAAAGTTGCCTTGATTAAGGTTGTTTTTGCCGCCCCATTTTCTCCGGTTAAGGTAACAAACTCGCCGCTATCAAGATGATAAGAAACGTCCTCCAAAACAGGTTCTTTATCGTATTGAAAGGAGAGGTTTTCCACGGTAATGTATCTCATTGTTATTTCCCTTCAATCCTATTTAGGAGTTCTTCTAAGAAACGGCTGATAATAAGCTGCTCTCTTTCGGAAAAGAGGCTAATCAATTCGTGATACGTCTGAAGAGTTTTAGCGTGATGGTGCGCGTGTTCTTCTGCAATGGGCTTTGCTTGGTCAGTCAATTGGTAGTAAGTCATACGACCATCTTGGCTATCCTTCACAGATTCTAACATTCCCTTTCCTTTCAAAGACTTGATGGCCTTAGTGACGGCAGCTTGACTAATGTTAAGAGACTTAGCTAAGTCGGAATTATTAACGTTATCCTCCCGCAGTAGCATGAGGATATGCTCCTGTGTATTGGTCAGAGGGATTTGACTTTGGCAGTTGCCCACTAATAATTCCAGATGATTTTCAGATGTTAGAACAACCGTGTTAAGCGTTTTATCAATCTGTTTTGCTAGATGCATGATTAAGCTCCTTATCGCAGTTAATAGTTTACTGGTTAATTATAAACTTAACCAGTTAAGTTGTCAAGGCTTTTTTTAAAAAAACACCCCAAGAGTTAGAGTAGTTGCCTAACTTTGGGGTGCTGTTTATTATGAAGTATGGAGGTTTAGAAGCTCCTTAACAGTCATCTCAGACTTTCTAGAAAATAAGATTTGAATGCCTTTAACAGCCTGTCAGATTGTTCCCCTACTAAACGAAGGACTAATCTTGTTTGAGCTAATCTGGCTAGCATTTTAAGATTTTGGATAGATGTAATAGACGGGACTATCAACTAGTTGACCACCTTGCCAGATTTTTTTAGGATTGAACCAACCTCTAAAGTTACCGATGTATTGCTTACCGGCATAGTTTGATTCCATGACTTGAATTTTAGAGTCGGATTCAACATGAGTTACATAAGCGACATGACCGTATTGTATTCCATTGATAAGACCATCACGAGGCCAAACAGCAACAGCCCCTGCTCGGGGAGTGGCCCCGATTTGGAAGCCTTGTTTTTCTGCATGATGATGCCACTGGTTAGCATTTCCCCAGTAATTGCTGACCCAAGTTGCCAATCCTTTAACCCCCCAGGTGCATTGACCAATAGGGTAGAGGTTATTCTGATGGTTGATAGTGGGATTGACGGTTGATGGGGCTGTCACTTGAGGAAGCATATCATCGGATACCATAAAAGTGGAAGTAGCTCTAAGTTGTGGTCTTGTCCCAAAATGGTAGACATGAATATGGTAGAGGCCACTTCCCTTATGTTTGCGTAAATCAAGAATCGTTTTAAAAGATCCAGTTGATAGACGATTGGCATCGTACCACTTGATGTCATCTTGTCCATTAAGGTCAGACCAGACAGCATATAAGACGCCGCTTTGTTCATATAGGTGATGAATATCAATTGTCCATTGACTGTTGCCGATATAATTAGTCGACATACTGACTGGAAGATGAAAGCTACTAAAATCAAGTGTCTCTAAGACATGACCAGACTGGCTACCGTCGGTATAGGTGATATAAACATGATTAGAATAATGACCCGAAAGAGCTTGGTGGTTTCGGAGGTTAACTTCTGTTCGGAATTGACCTTGCCTATCTGATGTGAAACGGTACCATTTCAAATTGGATTGGTTGCTGTCACTCCAAGAAGCCAAGTCTATAAATTTAATTGCTTTTGATTTTTGGGTTTCTTGAGCCTTGACCTGATAAGTTCCTTGACTTAAGTTGACCTGCTCAATAGTGAGGGTTGGACTTAATTCGGCACTCGTCGGTAAATGGGCTGCTGTTATCTTTGTCGTTTCTGTCATTAGGTTATGGAGTTGCCCTGTCTGAGCATTTCTTGCATATATATGGACATGATAAATCCCTTGATCGTAAGCATGATCTTTGAGAAAAATTCTAAGGGCGTAACTTCCATCGGATGTCTTACTTGCAGAGTACCAGCGAATGTCGTCTTGTCCCGTTTGATCTGACCAAGTGGGAATGAAGATTTCTGAACTGGTGTTAGGGACATTATTTAACTGAATATCAACAAAACCCGTCTCAGGAATAGTGATAGATGAAGTAAGTGGAGGCTGCTTGACCGTGAGACTGGCTCCATTTAAGGCAACAAACTTCCCCTTGATATCAATATAGGTATGGATGTGATAGATTCCATAGTTTCTGTGCTCCATGAGATTAACTGGAGTTGTATTTTCATTGGCACGGTACCATTTGATGTCGTCCTGACCATTTTCCTCGGACCAAACCGCATGGTAGATAGGATGCGGTTTCTGAACAGATGAGGCATGGTAGGTAATAGCCACAGTCTGTCCGCTTTGGCTGGCGGTGACTGATCCAGAAAGCTTGGCTGGATCATTTGATGTGTAGGCATGAACCTGTGATGTACAGAGGCTCATTAAACTTAAAGTAAAAGTGACTAATAGACCTAAAAGCCACTTTGAGTAATATATCATATCTCATTCTCCCTTCACCTATTAATTCGTAGAAGGTCTGAGAAAGTGGCCTTGTTAAGGAAACTTTAGTGGACTGTAAACACGAGTTGTTTAAGCTAATTCGTCTGCTCTCTCTTTTTTAGAGGAGATGTTTTAACGAGGTAGCTTTAGAGCATCTCTTCTCAGTCGTTTATGACCGAAAGTCAACCGTTTATGAATTTCTCCCCATTTTTATTGAGATTTATCTATAATCGGATTATCAAAGTACAAGGAGTTCCTATGAATTTTAAAGGCATCTACGTCAGGGTGGCAGGTATTGTCCATCGAACACGAAAAGACTATTATATCCAATTGTGGGAAAAATCGGATTGGGATCAAGAAGGGATGATTGTTCTGGTCAATTTGCTCAAGCAATGTCCAGGTATTGAAAATGATGAGAGCCGTTTATACCGATATTTTAAGGTCAAGTTTCGCAATCACGTTCTAGATATTTTGCGGAAGCAGGAAAGCTATAAAAGACGAATCAACCGACAGAACTACGAAGAAATAGGAAGCATCGGGCATCGCTTATATGTAAAGGATATGGCCATGTCGGATAAGGTTATTTTACGGGACATGCTAAGTACCTATAGAAGTCGATTATCACCTCAGGAACAGATTAATTACGATCGGTTGATAGGTGGTGAGCAGTTTCAGGGACGAAAAAGAATGCTCACCGATTTACAAGACTATCTTAAGGATTTTGGGGAGAGCTAAACAAGTAGGTCGTTGGTTTAACGACAAGAAAAGAATCCTTTGATAAAGGGAGAAGACGAAAGTGACAGGGCAAAGACCGCCATTTCTACTTTTGCTTACACCTGAACTTTTTGGTATAATGGTAGAAATCTAGAGAAATCAGGAGAGCCACTATGTCAGCAACAAAAATGACCGCACAAGAAATTATTGCATTTATTTCAGAAAGTAAGAAAAAGACGACCGTCAAAGTAACCTTTAAAGGAGAACTAGCCGGCCAGGTTCCAACGGAAGTAATCCAATTAGGCAATGTTTTATTTGGTGATTGGGAGGCTATTAAGCCTTTGCTTATTGACTTGACTGAGAATGTTGATTATGTCGTGGAACAAGATGCTCGGAATTCGGCTGTTCCTTTACTAGATAAGCGAGAGCTTAATGCCCGTATTGAACCAGGAGCGATTATCCGTGATCAAGTGGAGATTGGAACTCAGGCGGTAATTATGATGGGAGCCGTCATTAACATCGGTGCAGAGATTGGTGCAGGCACCATGATTGATATGGGAGCTATTCTAGGGGGGCGTGCAACAGTCGGAAAAAATAGCCACATTGGAGCAGGGGCTGTTTTAGCAGGTGTTATTGAGCCCGCTTCGGCTCAACCCGTTCGTGTTGGTGACAATGTTTTAATCGGTGCCAATGCAGTGGTTATTGAAGGGGTACAAATCGGGAACGGTTCGGTGGTTGCTGCAGGTGCCATTGTAACACAGGATGTTCCAGAAAATGTTGTCGTTGCAGGCGTTCCAGCTCGCATCATCAAGGAAATTGATGCGCAAACTCAGCAGAAAACAGCGCTAGAAGATGCGCTACGAGCACTTTAATATGGCATTAGAACTGATTCAAATCCGACGGGACTTGCACCAAATTCCCGAAATTGGAATGGAAGAATTTAAAACACAAGCTTATTTGTTAAGCAAGATTGAGGCTCTCCTTCAAGACATTGATTTTGCAGAGTCTAGAACTTGGAAGACAGGCATTATTGTACGCCTGAAAGGCTATGTCCCAGATAAAACCATCGGTTGGCGGACGGATATGGATGGTCTACCTATCGTTGAGGAAACTGGGCTTCCATTTGCCAGTCAACACGAAGGACGAATGCATGCTTGTGGCCACGATTTTCATATGACGATCGCCTTAGGACTACTTGAAGAAATGTGTCTGAAACAGCCCAAGAATAACGTGGTCTTTCTCTTTCAACCTGCCGAGGAAAACTTAGCAGGAGGTAAACTCATGTACGAAGCTGGGGTTTTTGGGGACTGGTTACCGGATGCCTTTTACGCCCTACACGTTAGGCCAGATTTAAAGGTTGGGGATATTGGGACCAATACAGGTACCCTCTTTGCGGGAACTTGTGAAGTCAAGCTTAGCTTTAAAGGGCGAGGAGGACATGCTGCTTTTCCTCACACGGCTAATGATGCCTTGGTAGCAGCTAGTTACTTTGTTACACAGGTGCAGACAGTAGTTAGCAGAAATGTAGATCCTATTGAGGGAGGAGTTGTTACCTTTGGCAGCTTTCATGCTGGGACGACCAACAATATTATTGCGGAAACAGCTCATTTACATGGGACGATTCGCAGTCTCACAGCCGAAATGGGAGACTTGCTAAAGGAAAGGGTCAAAACTGTCGCAGAGGGTATTGCTGCCAGTTTTGATTTGGAAGTTAGTAGTCAATTTATCCAATCGGGTTATTTACCAGTGGAAAACAATCCAGAACTAGCCCGAGAACTGATGGCCTTTTACCAAGCAGACAAGGACGTTAATCTGATTGATATTGCACCGGCTATGACGGGTGAGGATTTTGGCTATCTGTTACATAAAGTACCAGGAACCATGTTTTGGCTTGGAGTGTCTGCAGATGACCCTCTTCATAGTTCCAAATTTAATCCAGATGAGAGAGCTCTGCCTTTTGCTGTAGATAAAGTTAGTGCATTTTTTAAAACGAAGGTTTACTAGAATGGACAGAAAGACAGGCCAACTGACAAAACAAGAAATTCGACAAGTGATGCTAAACCACCTAAAGTCTTTGGATCCTGTCGAAAAAAAGAAACGGGATGCTGCTTTAATTCAGAAATTTTTAACAAGTCCTAGCTATAGTAACCATCAGGTTTTAGCGCTATTTCTATCCATGGATTTTGAGCTAGATACGCAAGGTATCTTAACCCAGGCTCAAAAAGACGGGAAAACAATTCTGATTCCAAAAACATATCCTAAAGGAAAGATGACCTTTGTCCCTTACAATAAGGATCACTTATGCCTCTCTCGCTTTGGGATTAGAGAGCCTAATCAAGGTAAAGTGGTGGATAAATCAGAGATTGACCTTATTTTGGTTCCAGGCTTGGCTTTTGGAGCATCTGGTCATCGACTGGGCTTTGGTGCAGGGTATTATGACCGCTATTTAGCAGATTTTAAGGGGAAAACGGTTAGCCTGTCCTATGCATTTCAACGTTTAGATTTTGAAGTATCAGTATATGATATAGCAGTTCAGGAGGTTATTGATGACACAATTTAAATCAATTTTTGACAAGGATTATCCTGTGACTAGTGGCATCTTGCTGTTAACAGGGGCTGTTTTTTTAGCTCTCCAATTCTTTAGGTTTGGAGAAGCAACGACATCCTCTGCAATTTACGACTTTGGAGGCCTTTTGGGTCTACTTATTAAAGCTGACAACAGTCAGCTCTGGCGTCTTTTGTCAGCTATATTTGTCCATATCGGATGGGAACATTTCCTTTTTAATGGTCTTGCTATTTATTTCTTAGGGCGCCAAGTAGAATCTCTTTTTGGTAGTTCAAAGTTTGCTCTTCTTTATCTTCTTTCAGGTTTTATGGGGAATGCTTTTGTTCTCGTCTTAACGCCAGATGTTATCGTAGCAGGAGCTTCTACATCTATTTTTGGGATTTTAGCTTCATTTGCTGTCCTACGGTTTTTTGTCCACAATCACTCTGTTCAAAGCTTGGGTCGTTCTTGCATGATCCTTCTAATCCTTAACATCTTGACTGCTCCTTTGATGCCAAACATTAGCTTAGTTGGTCATATTGGTGGGGCAGTTGGCGGGGCAATATGTGCGGTCTTCATCCCAATTGAGGGAGAAGAAGGCATCTTTTCGACGAATCAACGACGGCTCGCTTTGTTTGCTTACCTGCTTCTCTTTCTTGCCTTAGTCTGGAGAGGATCTACCTTTTAGCTTGCAGAGTTATTTGAAGCTGTTCTTTGTAAAGGTTGCTTTGTTTTTGCTGATGGATAGGAGTGTACCGTTCAGGAGTTAAAAGTTGAGTAGTCGTGATAGAGGGTTAAACCGTGATGCTTCAAAAATCCTAAAGGAGCCATTCGAAACAGATACTGTGAAAGTTTAAAGATTTATTAAGTGCCTAAAGAGCTCTGTTGATTATGGGCAAGGTCAAGCGATAAAAAATCCGATAATCTCCTAAATGGAGGTCATCGGATTTTAGTTTATCGGCGAATTGTATAGGTTAGTTCTTGTTTCTTGCAAACAAAGGGTATTTATCGCCTTATGCAGAGCCTAAAATAAATTGGTTAAAGGAAGAGTGTTCCACCATCTGTTTCCGTGACAAGAGCAAGGAATCAGCAACTTGCAGATTGGTAAATTAAGGTAATTGTTGATACATGGGATTAGAGGTTGTGAGACTGTTATAGCTGAAAATCTCTTCTGATTCAAATTCACTATTTATAAAGCGCCAACAACCTTATGTGGCAAGTATTTTTCATCTAAGTAAGCTATATCACCCTCGGTTAGTTGAAGATGAAAGGCTCCTACAAAGTCGTCCAAATAGTTTTCCTTAGTTACACCAACAATTGGGGAGTGAGTGCCTTTTTGCCAGAGCCAAGCGAGTGCTACTTGTGCACGACTCACGTGATATTTATCTGAGATTTCTGCCACACGCTCAACGATGGCCTTATCTTGCTCTTCGGTGTCATCATATTTTGACTTAGCAATGGCATCAGTTTTACTACGAGCAGTATCAGCATCCCAATCACGAACGACACGTCCTGATGCTAGTGGACTGTAAGGTGCCAAGCCGACACCTGAATCTTTACAAAATGGAATCATTTCACGCTCATCTTCACGGTAGAGCAGATTATAATGGTTTTGCATGACAGAGAATTTTGTCCAACCGTTTTTCTCAGCAGTATACTGAGCTTTTTGGAACTGCCAAGCATACATGGCGGAAGCTCCTAGATAATGCACCTTTCCAGTGCGTACCAAGTCGTGAAGGGCAGCCATGGTTTCCTCAATTGGCGTGTTATAATCCCAACGATGAACATAGAGAATATCAATATAATCTACTCCTAGTCGTTTAAGGCTAGCCTCCACTTGATTGAAAATAGCTTTACGAGAAAGACCTACTGTATTGCGGTTCTCGTGCTGACCATCTCCAAAGAAAAGTTTGGTGGCAATGACCACCTCATCACGGTCGGCAAAATCATGCAAAGCTCTTCCGAGATAAGCTTCACTCGTTCCTTGAGCGTAAATATTAGCAGTATCAAAAAAATTGATTCCGAGGTCTAAAGCTTTTTTAATAATCGAACGGCTTTGTGTCTCATCCAGCAACCAACCCGAATGAAACCCCTTGCTCGCATCACCAAAACTCATACAGCCCAAGCAGAGCTTAGAGACTTCTAGACCAGTGTTTCCTATTCTTGTGTATTCCATAGGTTTATCCTCCTTGCTTTACTGTATTATACACCTTAGAGTGAACTTTAAGTCAAGTCATTTTTACCTCTGGGAGCAAAAAAACGTTCAACCTAGCAGCAAATGCCTTGGATGAACGTTTTTGAATGGATGATAGGATGTTACTCCACTCCTTCTTCCACAGAGCTTGCATCTGTCTGCCCACTACTTGTGGTTGAATTGGCTGGAGCGCTTGAACCAGTGTACCATACACCATTACTGATTCCGAGGTTGACCGTGTAGTTTAATGGTAATTTTGTTTCATAAGCACTTTGTTTAATGACGGTTCCTCTTGGCTCAGAAGAATCAACATAGTAGCTGGTATAATAAATTTCAGCTCCTTTAGAACGGAATTCTTCGTAAAAATAGTGTTGCAGTTCACTTTCGTTTTTGCCACGAAGATCTCTGAGGTAGGGAACACCTGCTGAATAGACGACTTCAATATTTTGGTCATCTTTTTCGGTTAGCTCGGTTCCTGCTTCCTGTGACTGGGAGATTAGTTTGCCGTAAGGGAGTTCACTGTAGACCTGCCTGACAAGAACGGTCAATCCTGAGACAGAAGAGGCTTGCGACATTGTAATGTTATTAAAATCTGGGACAGCTGTTCCTTTTCCTGCTGAGATGCTTATTTCCATGGTGGATTTTTTAGCAACTTTTTGACCTGGAGCAACAGATTGGCCCATGACTTGTTCGTTGGGAACTGTGGAGCTGGCTTTTTCAACATAAGTGACGTCAATGCTGTTTGTTTTTGCCCACGTTTCGACGTCAGATTTAGCTTTACCCGTGAAATCGGGAACATCAATATTGGCTTCTAGAATTTCTTGTCCTCGTGAATAATAGAGTGTTGCCTTGTCCCCGCGTTTGTAGTCGGATGCTGGGATAGAATTAGCAATATCAAGTTTGATGTAGGCACCTTGCTCTACGGTATCGTTGTACTCCTGAACAAGCTTGAGGTTGTCAGCCTTGTTGTCCTCAAGCCATTTTTGAGACTCTTTGACTGACATGGTGGAGAAATCTGGTAAAGCTAAGACCTCTTCGGGATCGGCTCCTAGGGAGCTGACAACCTTCAATTCACTTCCCTTAGCGATTTTCTTTCCAGCAGAAATGTCTTGAGACACAATGGTATTAACATCGTGTGTCTTACTGTAGTCTTGTTCAATCTTTAACTCAATCTTATTTTCAGAAGTCCATTCTCTGACTTCTGTAATGGTTTTCCCTTTAAAATCAGGCAATTTGACATGAGTCACCTGATAAACAATAAAGAAAATAAGACAAAAAGTCAGGATTGCTGCACCGGAAATGAGAGCGATTTTGCGTTTGCGTTTGGTTTTGTAGTGAGGGTCAATTTCAGTCTCTTCTACAAAGTCATCTCGTCTGCCTTGTTTGGGGTCTTTGCGACTTGCTCGACTTAATTCTGATGGGGCGGATTCGGCTGCAATTGGTTCTGAAGATAGTTCCTCTGTCACTTCGCTGGGTTCTGGTCGTGTAGGAGCTTCCCTTTCTTTTGCGAGATAAGGCTTGGAATTTCTGGTTTTCTCTACCTTTTCCTCCTTGAGCAGTTTGTCCTCCTCTAAGAGTTTGTCATACTTGCTGCCAGAGAATTTTGATAAAAAATCACTCATAAGATTCCAAGGCTCCTTTTTTCAAATAAAGTATTTGGTCTGATTGCTCTGCGATTTCCTGTGAATGGGTCACCACAATCACACACTTATTATGTTCATGGGCTAGCTTTTTGAAAATCCCAACAATGTCATTCTCCATCTCTTCATCGAGATTCCCCGTTGGCTCATCTGCCAAGATGACATCAACATTGGTGGCTAGTGATCGGGCAATAGCTACCCGCTGTTGTTCTCCTCCAGAGAGCTGGTTGACTAGGCGGTTTGCCTTACTTTTAACAATACCGATATAATCCAATAGGTTGTAAGCAACTTCGGTTTGGTTGTCTGGTAAATCATTTTCTGTAATGGCCATAGGCACCATAACATTTTCAATCGCCGTCATATAAGGAATCAAATTGTAGTGTTGAAAGACAATACCGATGTGGTTACGTCTGAAGACTTCATAACCGATCTCTTTTAGGTCTTTACCTTTGTAAAAAACCTGACCTTCTTTTGGACTTTCTAAGGCGCTTAAGAGGGACAATAAGGTTGTTTTTCCTGAACCGGATTGCCCTAAAATAGTATAAAATTTACCTTTCTCAAAACCAACAGTTGTTCCTTTTAAAATATAACGACGCTGTTCTCCATCTTGATAAAAATAGGATAACTTTTTCGTTTCTAATACTGGCATATAAAACTCCTCACTTGTTCGTTAATCTATGACAATCAATAAAAGCTACATCATAATCCGTTTTGGATTGAGTCGGACAATATAGGCCGTCGGAATAATGGTGGCAACTAATACGGTTCCAAGCCCAATAGCATACATGATTAAAATATAACCTGCTGAAAGGGTAATCTCATATTCTTCTAAGACATCGTCTAAGGTTGCGTCGCTAGTCAGTTCAGGGGAATAGACATACGTGATCTCGTTAGTTTGATCATTTTGGTTGGTTTGGCTTTCAATGAGAGTATCTGATATGGCACTTGCAGTAAGGTTACCTGTTACGACAGACAAGCTGAGAGCAGCAAAAGCAATCACAAAAACTTCAACCAAGGTTTGTGCTACGACTTTCCATTTAGCCTCACCCAATGACAGGTAAATCCCTAATTCATGCTTACGATCACGTAAGAACAGAAGAACAACCAGCGTAATGATGGTTACAGTTGCAATGATAGCAACGATTAAGACATAGCCTGCCAATTTTGACATGGATTGGATCGGTGCTGCGATGCTGTCATAGGTATCAGAAGATGCGAAGATGACATAGTTTTCAGGTAAAAGTGGTTGTGCCTCTTCCTTGAACTTATCAACATCTTCTGGATTCTTGAGGACATAAAGTGGCTCGCCGATGGCAATTTGTTCTGCGATTTCCTCATCGGTTGCCTCAGGCATATAAGTGCGAACTTCTTTTTTGCGAATTTCTTCAATAATCTTATTGGGAACAAAGATTCGGTTTATAGCCGCTTGTTCATTGTATGCTCTTTCCCATTCGTCTGCCTCATTTTGGGCTGAGGAATCACTTGTTGTTTTGCTGCTCGTTTTATTTTGGTAGATACCAATAACCTCTACAGGATAGTCAGTTTGGCCGGTGACTTCTCCAATACTGTCAACTTCATAGTAAGTCAGTGTTGCCGTATCGCCAACATTTAGGTTATTCTTTTCCGCTAATTCTTTTGAAATTAGAGCAACTTCTGCTCCAGAACTGGCTTCCTCATCTGTAAAATTTCGGCCATCAACTAGTGAAATCTCACCTTCTTCAAGTGGCAGTACTTTGCTGGATTGAACGCCACGAAGATTGAAGATAAAGTTTTTAATCCCTGATATGCCGCTCTCATTTTCTTCAAAAAAGCTGGGGATATATTCCTCTAGTGTTTCTGATCCTACAGAAGACATGAGGACATAGTCATAATACTTGACATAGGAGAGTTCTCCAACTTGTGTCACAATATCCTTACTGAGAGCCTGTGCCTCAGAAGTGTCTGTCATGTTCTGGTAATCAAGCTGTATAGTTGCTGTCGCTCCCATTTGGGACTTGACTTTCTTCTCGGCAGTCGTTGTGGCTTGTTGGATTGAAACAGCACCTGCAATCACATTACCGAGAATAAAGATAATGGTGAATAATAACAAGGATTTTCCTTTGCGTCGGGTCACACTTAACCAAGCACGCTTTAAATAATTCATAAAAGTACTCCTTCTGAACGTTTTAAGATGTATGTGTTACGTCTCTATAATACAATTTTAAAGCGGAAAAATCAATGAAAATTTGGAGAATAAGTTTCGTTTTTGAATCGTTTTCTTGAAAATCGATGGATTTTTCCGTCTTACTATTACTTATATTCCGATAAATTAACTAAGTCAGGGAGGTGGAAAATGTCGCTATTTTTCATAGGGATCTTTTCCTTGTCTGTTGTTTGCATAAAAAAGACTCCTTGAATGAGGATTTTTGCTCATTCAGGGAGTGCTGCTCATGGAAGATTTCTTTTTATCTGTTAAGCCTTGTCTCAGTCTTTTCCCATTAGGAATAACCTTTAATGGAATTGCATGCCGCCATCAATTTCAAGTGTCTGTCCTGTCATATAATCTGAGTCTGATCCTGCCAAGAAGGCGACACCTGCTGCAACGTCTTCAGGTTCGGAAAGCCTATTCCTTTACCAAAGGCGATAAGGTGTTTTCCGTTGTTATCCACACATTCTGCAACATTGTTATTAATCTTTTTAACAACTTCCATTTCTACATCCTTCCCAATCCTAGTTTACATAAAAAATTCTTCATAAGACACACCTCATCCCTTTGCTTAGATGGTTGGTAATGCCTCATGAAGAGTTACAATCCGATTTTATTTAGCTACTCTGTGTTATACCGTAAAAGCACTCGTTTGTCAACGCTTACAAAAATGATTTATAGTAGCCCCTAAAATCTGATTAAAGAGGATATCAAGATAGGTCTAATCCAAATTGAACAGGCAAAACACCCACTTCAAAAACGAGGGTCTTCGGTTACTCAAGTAGAAAGGGTATACTATGTTATCTCTGCACCTATTAAGAGTAATGTTTTTTAATTACTGATGGCAATCCGAACATTATTGGAGATAGGGCTTCACCTATAATTGAAGGGTGAGGAGGGCAAGTAAAATAGAAGCTTGATGACTTCTTAGGTGGAGGGAGGAATCAGAGAAACAACAAAGCTTTAGCAGCAAAAACATCTGTATATGGGCTAATCAGAAACTGATAGTATGATATTCCAAAATAATACTATCCCACGAAATGTTTTGTAAGCGGTTGCTTGTAGAATAAAGCTGTGCTAAGATGAGGTCAGAAAGATGGTTGCTGACAGGCAGGCAAGATTTAGCTAAAGCTGAGGGTGTGATTGCTCTGAAAGACCATAGTGAGCTATTTGGCTCGCATTTAGATGCTTTGAAAACCCAAAATATGGGAAAAATGAAAGGAGTGGTAGCCTAAAAAGATTATAGGAGGATGTTAGAAAAAAGGGATGGGAAAGGCTTGAATAGCTGCCTAACGCTACCTATCATAAGGTTTTATTGTTAGGTTTATTATAATCTAGTGTTTTACAGCAGCCCCTTTATCTGATGCTATAGGCTTAGAGAGTTGAAGGGAAATCGCTGTGTATACGAGGAGGTCAGTTATGACAGTAAAAAAATGGTTGCTTTTAGGGCCTTTGTTTGCCCTATCTTTACTTACTTTACTTGCATGTTCTCAAAGTTCGGCATCACAAGATGCTCGCATTGATAGCGTGACAATTGATGTAGAAGGTTATGAATTTGGGCCAGCGGTTCCTAAACTTATTGTGAAATTGGATACAGCAGTATCGGCAGTATCAGCAGATGATTTGAAGGTATCAACAGCAGGTGTTGCCAGGACAGTTGAAAAAGGTTATTTGTCGGACGAATCTGGTAAAAAGACTGATGCTTCATCAAGCGAGTATATCAGTATTGACTTGTCGGTAACATACAGCCCTGAAGACTCAGAAAGCAATGCTTCTCCATTTTCTTATAGTTTTGAGACCTATCAAAATACTTGGGTTAAGGACTACACAGTATCTATCAAGGGATTGACTGTTACAGCCAACAACCAATCTCATACTTTAGAAACCGAGATCAATGCCATTGACAATCGGACATCAGAAGATTTGAACCTCTTCACCGTTACAGGTGATTATTCTTCTGACTATAAAAATGATTTGACCGGTGAGACAGAGGAAGTGACCTTGCAATACGCTGCTCATGAGCCGAAAACGGTTGAGGGTGGTGATAAAAACCCACTTGTCATTTGGCTTCACGGTCAGGGAGAAGGGGGAACAGATGTTGACATTACCTTGTTGGGAAATGAAGTTGTCGCACTAGCGCGCAAAGATCTGCAGAGTCATTTTAGTTCAGCTGATGGTTCAGAAACAGGTGCCTATATTCTTGCTGTTCAAACACCGACCTACTGGATGGATGAGGGCGATGGTACTAATGGAGCAGGTGCTGGGATATCTCGCTATACCGAAGCCTTGATGGATGCCATCAAGTATTATGTTGACAATAATGATGACATTGATACCAACCGCATTTATCTAGCTGGTTGTTCTAACGGTGGTTACATGACACTTAATTTGGCGATTCACAACCCAGATTACTTTGCTGCCCTTGTTCCGCTTGCATCAGCCTATTCCTACTATGATTATGAACGTAATGAGGACGGCACCTATCAGCTGGTCGAAAGCGACAGCAGTTTGAGTGGGTACACCTTTGTCAGAAGCGACAAGGTCTGGTTTGATGAGGACAAGCTAGCTACCCTTAAAGACCTGCCAATCTGGTTTGTGCATTCTGCAGATGATAGTATCGTTGACCCCACGCTTTACGCTTTGCCGATTTATCAGGATTTGGTAAAAAGCGGAGCTGAAAATAAATGGTTCTCCTACTATGAAAGCGTAGAGGGGACGGATGTTGAAGGGGTGACCTATATGGGCCACTGGTCATGGTTGTATTTCTTTAATGACCAAGTTTCAGGCGTTCAAGATGTCTCAGCCATCCGTGCAGCAAATGACTTGACAACCTTTGTACCAAGCAATGCGGATCAAGGAGGAGCTTCCAAAGCTACTGTAGGCGGAGTCACCTATGACAATCTTTTTGACTGGTTAAATGCACAGAGCAAATAGAAGATGATAAAAAGAGGACCTTAACAGGGCTTCTTTTTCCTAACGATAGAAGAGGAGAGAAGATGATTTGGAAAACGATAATAACTCTGGGACTTATAACAACGAGTTTGGCTGCTTGTAGCAATCCCACAAAGGATGAGGCAGCAAGTGAGGCTGCAACAACTGAAAAATATCGGACAGTTATCACTACAGACGGTGAAGTTGATGATATGAATGCGATGATTCGCTACTTTTACTATGCTAATGAAATGGATTTAGAAGGACTTGTCATCACCAGTTCAACCTATCATTATGCTGGAGATGCGGAAAAAGGGATTGAACCTTACCGTTGGACAGGCACAGATTGGGTTTATGAAATGATTGATGCTTATGAAGAGATTCAGCCCAACCTTTCTAAACATGCTGACGGCTATCCAACAGCAGATCAGCTCAGAGATATTACAAAAATTGGAAATATTAGCAATGTGGGTGAAATGGACGTTGTCACAGAAGGCTCGACATTTTTGGAAGAACTTTTCTTAGACGATGATGATACTACCCTTTACGTTCAAACTTGGGGCGGGACAAATACCACAGCACGTGCCTTGAAGTCTATTGAAGAAAGCTACAAGGGTACGAAAGACTGGGAAGCTATCCAAGAAAAGATTTACAATAAACTGGTTCTTTACATCATCTTAGACCA
>DIXV01000012.1:49446-52155 GCA_002436115.1 Streptococcus sp. UBA6071
ACAATAAACTGGTTCTTTACATTATCTTAGACCAAGATGACAGCTACAGAGACTACATTGTCAAATCTTGGCCAGATTTGACCGTTATTAATGATACCTCGAATTTCTGGCATTTTGCTTATGCTTGGCAGTTTCATAGCGATGAATTGAACAGTACCTTGAAAGCAGATTGGCAACTGGAAAATATGTTGACAGACAAAGGCCCCCTCATGGCTCTTTACGCTTCTATGGGAGATGGGAAGATTATTGAGGGGGAATTAGATGAAGAACAGCGAGGCTCAAGCACCTATCTTGAAAAGAATCCTCAATATGAACAATATGACTTCATCTCAGAAGGTGATTCACCATCGTATTTCTACCTTTTTCAAAATGGCTTAAATAATGTCAATTACCCAGATTATGGTGGATGGGGCGGTCGATTTGGACAAAATGATAAAAGTTTGGCGCAAAATACGGTGTTGGACTACAATCCGCATTCAAATCAATTTGAGGCTTCTTATACCTTGACCCGATGGTTTGACGACATCCAAAATGATTTTGCTGCGAGAGTGGACTGGGGAGTCACAAGCGATTACGAAGAGGCTAATCATGCTCCAGAAGCTTCTGTGAAAGAAGGAATAAGGGTGACAGTCAAAGTAGGAGAGGATGTGCAGTTAACTGCACAAGCTAGCGATCCAGATGGTGATCGTTTAAGCTATAAATGGTGGCGTTATTTTGAAGCAGATACGTATCAAGAATACACGGGAGATACCCAACCAGGCATTGTTGATTATGACGGGCTACAAATTGATCTGACACGCTCTTTGGATAAGGGAGAAGTTGTTGATCCGATCGAACTGATAAATGCTGACACAGAAAGTGTCACTTTTACCATTCCAAAGGACGCCAAATCTGGTGACACTTTCCATATGATTTTGGAAGTTGAAGATGATGGAAAACACAAGTTGAAAACTTATCAGCGCGTGGTTTTAACTGTAGAATAACAGCGGTTAGGGTCTATTATTGAGAGAGCCCAATGGCTCTCTCTTTTTAAAGTCTATAGAGTGATTTTACACTCCTCATTTTACATCTAAGTGAAAATATTATATACTTCTAATAGAACATAAAATTATACAGAAAATAGCTTAAAGCAAAGCTCTAAACGATTGAAAGCAATTTAACACCTGATGAAGTTAAAACGGACTTAAGGAAAAGGAAAGTCTGTCGTAGTCTTATTGTAAAAACCAATCAGATAAAGAGCGAGGTATTAGCCCATTTGGAGTGAGTTATTTTTATAAAGGAGAGAGTGGACAACTAAATGAAAGAAAAGATACCCGGTTTAATAAAGAAATACAGGAAAAAAAGAAACCTGACCCAGGCTGGTCTGGCAAAAGACATCTGTACCCAAGCAATTATAAGTAAAATTGAAAAGGGAGAAGCAAATCCTTCGGTAGAACTCTTTTCAAAATTGTGTGGACGCTTAAAAATACCAAGCAATGAGATTATGACGGTTTTAGAGGTAGAAGAAAAGTCGGACTTTAATAGTGAAGAATTTGTCTTTTCAAGAGAGCTCCGCAGAATTTACTATAAGAACGATTATCGAACACTCGATTACTTCCTTTCAAAGAATATCATCAAATATGAAGAGTTATCAGAAATAAATCAAATTTATTATATTTGGTTAGAAAGTGTTGTAAATTTTCATTATAAATCCCAAAAAGAGAAGTCTCTTGCTTCACTAGAAGCTCTTTATGCACAGCTATTAAAGAGACAAGATAAAGTGAAGTTGTTTGATAGAATAACACAGTCTTTAGCAGCTATGTATTATGAAATAGAGGAGTATGAGAAGTCTCTGTCTCTTTATAATACAATTTTAGATAGTGTATTGGCGAGTGAGAGTGTTGAATTTAAAGTAAGCTGTCTGCATAATTTGTCTCAATTGTACATCAAACTAGATGATGATGCCAAAGCTTTAGAATATAGCTCTTTAGAAATTGATATCTTGGTTGAAGAGGAAAACTTGTTTAATCTTGGAGAAGCTTTCCTTCAACTATCGCAAATCCTGTATCAGAAAAAACTTTTTAACGAGGCAGCAGATAATTGTCAGAAAGCCATTCATATTTTTGACATTCTCAATAATTACCTGTCTAAGAATACAGCAACGTCATTTTTATTAAAAATACAAAAAGAGTTACAGTAAACGAAGACCAAAACTTTCAGCGATTTTATAGCTGAGATGACTCAAAAGGCTATCTCTGTACTTCTTTTGACAGATTAGGACTCCCCATGTAGTGCATTTTCATTGTTCACGACATGGGGAGTTTGTTATTGAATAGAAAGAGCAAAGCGGTGGCTTAAATAGGAATGGCCTTTTATTTTTTTGAGATAGCCTTTGTCACGAAATTGTTAAAAGATTTCCAAAAGGTGACGATAACTGGTTTCCAGATAATCAGTAAGGCTTGTATGTTTTTCGCCCCATCGGCTGCATCCAGAATAACTGTGGCTAAGTGACATTTTAGCTCATAGTTTTGGTTTTTAAACCAGCCGTTGACAGAAGAAAAAGTTTAGTTGACAACCTTGTCAACTAAGTGTAAAGCGTTAAGGAGTAGCTTTTAAGGCTTTAAAATGTCTTTAGATCAAGATGTAAAAATGATTTGATAGACAGAAAGCCTTTTTTCTCATATCCTGAGGATGAAAGGAGGAGACTGACATGGAACTCGGAAAGAAAAT
>DIXV01000012.1:52496-53384 GCA_002436115.1 Streptococcus sp. UBA6071
GATTTAGAGATGATGAAAGCTACCATTAAAAAGGATGACTCGAAACAATTTACTACTGATGCGAAATGGATGGGTGCTGGTATGTTTTTGATAGCTATGACAGGCTATCCATTGTTCTACTTTTGGGATAATCTTGGTATAGCCATAGTGGTTATTGAAGCTGTGGTGACAACCTATTTTACCTTTAGGGTAGAAGCATTTAAAAAGAAATATGATCGTAAGACCTATCGCCAGCTTTCAGCTATTGTGGAGGGGAAAACATTAGATAAGATTCAGGAAATTGAAGAAAAGGCCAAATACCCTTATCAACACCCGTTGATTGTATTGGTAACTGTTGGTGTTTTTGTAGCTATAATGCTCTTGTCTATTCTCATCATTCAATTTCTTTTTCCAAATTAGTTTAGAGAAAGTATAGATTGGCCAGGTAAGGTATATTCTTTATAAAAGACAGGCTGCCATCTTTTGATTTGGCAGCCAAAAGTGGGATGCTTTCTCCAAGTTAAGGACTTATCCGATATTGCACAGGATGAAGTCCTTTTAGTCTTATTTGAAAGCCTTTTCTTATCGTCATCCGTAGAGCCTGTTCAATTGCCAAGACTTATTCTTGAGAGGAAACATAAATCGAGACTCAAAATACTAGAGGCAAGTTTTTTTGTTCGATGATTTTTAGCTAATTTTAAACTAAAACCAGACAGAATATGGTATACTTTTTGTAGGGCTTTAATAGATTCTTAGAATGTTCTATTGAACGACGGTCAGCTAGACAGAATTCCTGTTGAAGCAAGAAAAAGAGATGAGATGTCTATCTCAATAGACCAAAGTCAGGAAGAGTTGAGGGGAACCCCAGTTCTATAAGAAATGGGGAAATGTTGCTCTGTTAAACTATGT
>DIXV01000015.1:0-160 GCA_002436115.1 Streptococcus sp. UBA6071
AGGCTATGGATTGAAAAAGGCCGAGCTCGCCTCTAAGCTGATTTGAATGGGCTGATTACTCCTTTACAGATGATGAGCCTTTGCTGCCTGGAGAGTCCTAGAGGATAATGCTTTTAGAATAAAAAACAGGCTGCTTAGTTCATCCAAACATTGGTGAGCT
>DIXV01000015.1:450-716 GCA_002436115.1 Streptococcus sp. UBA6071
GCAGAGCTGATTGAAAGAGCCAATAAGCGTTCCTAGATGACATTAAAATAATTAAGCATCAGAATCCATAGGAAAATACTAACCACAGATAATAAGGAACTCATCACGACAATTTGACCAGCCAAGTCATCATTGGCATCAGCATTTTGTGCCATAGTAAAGGATGAAACAGCAGTCGGACTTGCCAGCATAGCCATTAAAGCAGCAAGTTCCATGCCGCTGAACCCAAACCAAATAGCAATTGGGATAAAAATCACAGGCAAGAT
>DIXV01000015.1:902-4755 GCA_002436115.1 Streptococcus sp. UBA6071
CTGAACCCAAACCAAATGGCAATTGGGATAAAAATCCCAGGCAAGATAATTAGCTTGCTGACGATGCTGATGACTAACTGTTTTTTATTGGTCCCAATATTTCTAAATTTGAAGCTCCCACCCAGAATAATCAGAGCAAGGGGAGTGGCAACCTTAGCGATATCAGAAATCGTCCGTTCCATAAGGACAGGCAATCTTGTATTTGTCAAAATAAAACAAAAGGCCACGATGGAAGCAATAATTAAGGGATTGCGGATAACCTCTGTGAGCACCTGCTTTTTATTTTGTTCTTGTTTGGAATAAATGGACAAAGCAATGACAGAAAGGAGATTAAACAATGGGACAACAAAGGCGATTAAAATGGCTGTTGTCCCCGTGTTGTCGCTTCCATATAGATTTTGAGCGATAGGGACACCAAATAAAATGTAGTTGCTACGGAAGATCCCTTGTACAATGACACCACGATTGTTATTTTCCTTCTCAATTCTTGGGATGAGAAGCATCAGCACGACGAAAGAAAGAAGGACTAAAACGACTGCAAATAAGACAAGGTTAACGGAAAATAATGCAAAAAAATCGCTTTGGTAAATATTGATGAAGAGTACAAGCGGTAGGAAGACTTTAAAACAAAGGGTGTTGAGCTGTTTTAAGAAGGCATCGTTAAAAATCTTGATAGCTTTGAGGAAATACCCCAAAGCCATCATGGCAAATAAAGGAAAAACAACGGATACAGCAAGATATAAGTTAGTCATAGCTAGATAACTCAACTAAATTGCCATCAGGGTCACGTAGATAAATAGACTTCATCAAGCCATTAACACCTTGTCTTTCCACGATACCAAGCTCAATCAGCACTTGGTCTTCTTCCAATTTTTCTTTAACCTCTTCAATAGGACTACTGGTTTCAAAACAAAAATCACCGCTACCAGTCTGTACATGTTGTGCGTGGGGGGATAGTTCCCTTCCTAAAAGATGCACATTGATTTTAAAATCATCAGCATATAATTCATATCTCTCACCGTTGCGTCTTGAACGAAAGCCAAGTTTTTCATAAAATGCAAGAGTAGAGTTTATATTTTTTACAGTAATGACGAGATGATCTATTTTTTTAATCATAGAGAACCCTCCTTACATTTAGTTGGGGTATGTTCCTTTCAGAGTGTACTGATCAAGGATGTGTCCCTCCATTTGTTTATATAAGTCATTGTATAAAAATCCATTGTCAAGGTCTAGCATGGTATCCAATGCGTAGACATGAATGTCGTAAAGATGTGGCGCATCTGGTGGAGCCATTCCTCCATAGAATGAAGACAGCTCTACACTTTGCTGACCACCTTGTGGGCTTATCCAACTATTGACACCTTGTACGAAATCAGTGGCACTTTGACTTTCATTTTCCAGAATCTCTGTTTTTGTAATATTAGCTGCTGTCCAGTGGATCCAAGAAAAGCCCCCACTTACAGGGAATGCATCCTTATCTTCAAGGACAAGTGCATATGACCGTGTTTCCTCTGGTGCGTTTTCAATTTTTAATGGTAATGAATAGGTGGGCATGCCATTGTCATTAAACTGTTGACCATGCTTCCCATATTTGTCCTCTATAAGACCATTTATAATTCCTGTACTTGTTACAATCATGTTTTTTCCTCCGTGTTAAGTTTTGGGCAAGTGTCCTTATCTAAAAAGATCTTGCTCTTAAAGTTGTTTTTGATAAGAACCTCCTTCCAGTAAATCGGTTATGCTATTAGTTTAATAGAAAAAGGGAGATTTGTAAATTACCCACTTTTTTGTGGGTATGAAAAAAGTGCTATCACTTAAGTGACAACACCTGTTTCACGAAGGGTATCTTCCATTCCATTTTGTAGCATGAAATCAATCCCTAATTGTTGCATGATAGCTAGAGCCTCCAAAATCTTATGCCCTCGATCATCTGTTAAGAAATATTCGACCCTTAACGGGTAGCCTTGAAATACTTTTTTACCAACTAGATGATATGCCATCAGTTCTTTCAAATGCTCTAAAAGCATCTTTTGGGTAATACCATTGATGTCTTTTTCAAGTTGGGATAAGGTGGTATTGCCAAGACGAAGTCTCCAAAGGATAATGGGCTTCCATTTTCCTTTTATGATGTCATGGGTCAGCTCTAAGGGGCAGGTATACTGGTCTCGTAATTTGATAAGAATCACCTCCCAAAACCATAGGTAGCCTTACAGGGTATTTTAGCTTATCATTTGTGAGTCTCAAATGACTGTCATCACATTTGAATGAGTTAAGTTTACCACAATAAGCTCAAATGTTCAACTGTGGCATTTGAGATATTAGAGCGCTCATTTAGCTTTCCTTTGCAATACTGTGCAGTCAGACTTAAAGAAATTCCTTGTTTTCTGAATGATGGAGACCTGCTTCTATCTTAGGAAAGTCTTCCTCATCGTCCATCTTGGGTAGAATAAGCTACCAAATTTCTGAAATTCTGATATAATGTAGAGGAAATTAGTTTTTAAGGAGTTGGCTTATGTCAGTAAAGATTGCGTTATTTGGTTTTGGTACAGTTGCAAGTGGAGTTCCTTTTTTGCTTAAGGAAAACGGAGATAAAATTTCTCAAGCAGCGCATTCTGAAATCGAAATTGCTAAAATCCTGGTTAAAGACGAGGATGAGAAAGAGAAACTTCTTGCTCAAGGGCATGATTACCATTTCGTAACAACTGTAGAGGACATCTTACAGGATGGGGAAATCAGTTTAGTTGTTGAATTGATGGGAAGAATAGAGCCAGCCAAGACGTTTATTAGGGCAGCATTAGAGTCAGGAAAGCATGTGGTAACGGCTAATAAAGATTTGTTAGCTGTTCATGGGGCAGAGTTATTCGCTTTGGCTCAGGAAAAAGGGCTTGCCCTTTATTATGAGGCTGCCGTAGCAGGAGGAATTCCAATCCTTCGTACATTGGCCAATTCATTTACTTCTGATAAGGTGACCCGCATTTTAGGTGTTTTGAACGGGACATCAAACTTTATGATGACTAAAATGGTTGAAGAAGGCTGGTCTTATGACGCTGCCCTTGAAAAAGCTCAAGAATTAGGGTATGCTGAGTCGGATCCAACCAATGATGTTGACGGCATTGATGCTGCTTATAAGGCAGTTATCCTTAGTCAATTTGGTTTTGGTATGACGATCACATTCGATGATGTCATCCATCAGGGAATCCGAAAGATTACCCCTGAGGATGTTTCGGTTGCTCAAGAGTTGGGATATGTTATTAAGTTGGTTGCCTCAATTGAAGAGACAGCTTCCGGCTTGGCAGCAGAAGTGTCTCCAACCTTCTTGCCAAAAGAGCACCCTCTGGCTAGTGTTAATGGGGTCATGAATGCTGTTTTTGTTGAATCAATTGGTATTGGAGAGTCCATGTTCTATGGTCCAGGCGCGGGACAAAAGCCAACAGCTGCTTCTGTTGTAGCAGATATCGCCCGTATTGTTCGTCGAATAAATGATAAGACCATTGGCAAATCTTTCAATGAATTTCATCGTCCGCTTCAATTAGCGGCACCGAAGGACGTTAAGAGCGGTTATTATTTTTCCATTAAGACACCTGATCAAGCTGGCCAGGTCCTACGGTTAGCAGAGATTTTTAATTCTGAAAACATTTCGTTCAAACAGATTTTACAAGATGATGCAGATGGTCTGATAGCGCGTGTTGTGATTGTTACCCATGCGGTCAATAAGACCCAGTTGGAAAATGTTTCTGCAAAACTTGCTCAAGTCCCTGATTTTCAAGTGCAGAATATCCTAAAAGTATTGGGAGACTAAGATGAAAATTACTGTACCAGCCACTTCCGCAAACATCGGTCCAGGTTTTGACTC
>DIXV01000015.1:5016-5345 GCA_002436115.1 Streptococcus sp. UBA6071
CATAAGCTTAAAATGACAAGTGATATTCCATTAGCACGAGGTCTAGGATCGTCCAGCTCAGTTATTGTCGCTGGAATTGAACTTGCTAATCAGTTAGGGCAGATGCACTTAAGTCTTGAAGAAAAACTCGACTTGGCAACAGAGATTGAGGGGCATCCAGATAATGTCGCCCCAGCTATTTATGGAAATCTGGTTATTTCCAGTTATGTTGACGAGAAAGTTACAGCTCTTGTTGCCGATTTTCCAGAGACAGGTTTTTTAGCCTGCATTCCGGACTATAAACTGAAAACATCTGATAGCCGTAACGTTCTACCGACACAACTCTCATA
>DIXV01000015.1:5535-7885 GCA_002436115.1 Streptococcus sp. UBA6071
CACAACTCTCATATGCAGAAGCAGTTGCAGCTTCGTCGGTCGCCAATGTTGCTGTCGCAGCCTTGCTAAAAGGAGATTTGGTAACTGCTGGAAAGGCAATAGAGTCTGACAAATTTCATGAGCAATACCGTCAAGCCTTGGTTGAGGATTTTCAAGCTATCAAAGAAATGGCCCATGCGTTTGGGGCCTATGCCACCTATTTGTCTGGAGCAGGACCGACAGTAATGATTTTGGTGCCAAAGGAAAGACTTGTTCCTCTCCAAAAGGCTCTCTTATCTTCAGCTTTTAAAGGAGAAGTAACTCCGTTAGAAGTTGATACAGCAGGTATTGTCGTTGCGTGATTAAGGGCACTCGAGGTAGGTCTCCTTTCAATCTAGATGACTGAGAAGGAGGAATGTCATTGCCTATTAAGGAGAACTAAGAATTGCTTGATGAACCAAGTGATGGGGTATTTTGTTTAGATTTTAGAGGGGCCTATCTTTGATAGGCTCTTTAGCAGGTTTCTTAATGATTGAAAGTGACTATAAATTATGGTAGAATAAATCAGCTGATAGCTTAGAAAAGGGCTTTTAGTTAGGAGAGCAGATCATATATGGAAATTCCAGACAAGATCTTGCAGAAAAAGAAAAGGAAAAAAAGAGGATGACAAAAAGTTTTACAGAAGCCGGTTTGAGTCAACTGGGCTTTCAATACGATCACAATCTAGAGATTTGGTTTGGCCTTTTCGAAGGATACCCTCTCTATATCAATGAGAATTATCAGGGTGAATATAGCCTAAACTATTCTCTTAGGCAGTCGGATGCCTCTCCCAATGAGGAGATGTTGAGAGCACTTGAAACACATGGTTCGCAGTCCATTGATTTAGCAACAGCCGATGGTTATTTATTGACCCTTCTGGTTAAATTAGATCTTAAGGAAACAAAGATAGTTGATCGGCTTAAGTCTGTACTTGAGGATGCTGTTGATTTTTTCAAGACCAATGCTTGGCTTTCTGCCTGTCAAGAAACTGGGCAGATAGAGGACTTAGCGATTTATGCTTTTGATAAGAAGGTGGCTATTTTATCGCTAGAGGCCTATGAGCGTCAAAAAGAAGCTATTCAGGTCAAAGAAAATCGTCCAGAACGCTTCATCTTAGGCAGTCTTGGTAGCCTTATTGGTGGTTTTATTGGACTTAGTCTGTCAATATTTTTAGCATATCAAGGCTATACTATCTGGTTCACTGGGCTTACTCTAGGCTTTTTAGTGCTGAAAGGCTACCGCCTCCTTGCTCGAAAATTTTCAATCAAAGGCTTAGTTATCAGTTTATTTATCTTGACAGGTTTCGTTTTCCTAGTCAACGAATTGGATTATGCGATGTTTTTTATCAGAGGGCGGAATCTCCAAGTGATTTGGCAATTTTTCTCAGAAGGACGACAAAACGTGGGAATAGCTGATGGCCCTTACTGGGAGAATTTTAGACAATTGGCATTAACAACTTATATCGCAGCCAGTGCAACCGCCTATTTTCTTTTGAGAACGTCACGCCGTCGCACACGGATACAACAGATCTATCAAATTCCTGATACAGATAAGTAAGGAAACACGTAAAAGGTACTGGCTCAAAAAAATAGCTAAAAAATAGTAGTAAAAGGATTTCGTTTTGTACTCCACAGGACTTAGTCCTTTTCGTTTTGTTTTGTTTTGATGCGCTGCTCCTGTAGTAAAAGACTCGGACTTCAAAATTCTAAAGAAAGATTCCATCGTACATTATCTAGGTTAATGCCTTTGCGTGCCGTTAAGGGAAGGCTACCTTTCTTAACTTAATGTTATAGCCTCCTTCTAAGTCAGATTTTTTGTGCTATAGTTCAATTTTCTGCTAAAAGACTTTTAAAATTCAAGATAAATCTTACTTTTCTTAAAAAAACCTTAAAAACCGAAGACATCTTGATTGAAATTCATCTGTACCTATGCTATCATAAATTCAAGTAAATACCCAAGACGGCTACCTTTCCATCTTTCGGTACAAAGGGATAGGATATCGGTTTGGGTTTAGGATTTTTATATATCAAGGGAGAAAGATATGAGTAAAGAGAAAAGGCGGCAGTCGCATTATTTGAAAGCGGCTTCCTTTTTGGCAGCGACAAGTGTTGTTGGTCTTTTAGGAGAGCAGGTCGTTCAAGCAGAAGAACAGGTAGATGCTGGTCTATCTGCTGGTGATATCGCAGTTAGCTCAGAAACAACTGTCCAGACAGAAAACATCTCTATTGTTTCAGCTGAATCTGTCAGTGAGACAACAGAGATTCCTATCGAAACACCTGAGCTAACTTATTCCGAAACAGGTATAGAAGAAAGCCCTACTCCCTCTACGGAA
>DIXV01000015.1:8064-10223 GCA_002436115.1 Streptococcus sp. UBA6071
TACGGAAGAGGTAACAGAAAGCCCTGTGACTTCTCTCGAGAGTGAACAGGCTGTTAGTTCTGAGCCGGCCATTTCAGAGGAGACACCCCTTGCTTCTGATGCAGTGAGTATGGAGACGACTTCCTCAGTAGATGAAGAACCGAGTTTACAGGAAACGAAGGCATTGGCCACAAAGCTTACGACAACTAATCAGTTAACACCATACATCACGATTGAGCGATATGGAGAGACACAAGAAAGTTATAAGCAAAATGGATCTCTCATTAATCTCCTTTATAAGACTGGTGTGACCAATATTGATAAAAATGACTTTGAGTTAACTCCAGATGCGCTGGCCTTGGGCTTGACCTATGATGCTGTTAATCAATATATCCGAGGGACCATTGCTCTTGATGGTAGTCTTGAAAATAGACGCTACCTCATTGGTCTCCAATCTAAGACAGATTCCTCGATTGGATCAAGTGTCTCCTTGACTCTACAAACCCACTTTGGTTTTGTTTTAGGTCAAGCTCCAGATGTGCTAAAATTTCCACGTATGAATCAAAGCTATATAAGCGATTCCTATCAAAATAAAGCTGTTTCTGGAGCGAAGTTAGACTGGTATTACGGCTATAATAATATTTATTCATACAAGGATCCGAATACTGGCGCTTATGATATGACAAAACCGGCAACTGATGTAACGATTGATGGACTTAGCCTCCCAGTTACCACCTTTGGTTACTATATGAGTGATGGTCAAACAATTGCAGATGCTGGCCCGACCACCCCGCAATATTATTCTGATTTTGTTGTTTTTGCTACGGATTCCCGAACGATCTTTGATACTCCTCTGACAATAAGGAATTTCACTCAAACAGGAGGTTCAGAAGGAGTCGAGCTTAAACTTCTAACGGTTTATGATTTAGATGAAGTTAATTATTACCGTGCGGAAGATCGGACCAGTCATACGACGCACGGAAAAGAAACAACGCCTTATTATATCCGCTTTGTAGATTTGCCTGATAAGGCGGGTACGTATTATGTCACTTTTGAAATTGAAGATAGTTTAGGGCTTAAGAAGAGCTTTAGGTTAAATTTTAGCACCTATGAGCGTTCAAGGGCAGAAAGTAACAAATACACTCCTCTTACCAGCGTTGATATTAGTTTTCAGGCCAATTCCGATTATAAAATTGACGGAGTAAATCATGTCGTGATACCGATTGCCCAAGAAGCACAAGATTTAGCCACACTTGTCTTGAATAAGCAGAATGCTAGTATCAATGTGGTTTCTCTCCCAGAAGGCATCGAATTTGATGAAACAAGCAATACGATTAGAAAAAAAGCGGGTGTTTTTCTTAACCCAGGAATGTATACGGCTGAATTTTCAGCTAATGATGGACACTTTGGGGCTAACACTTCAAACCGTATTCTAACATTTGAAGTGACAGATGTCATCAACCCTATTGGACATCAGGTTTGGCAATTTGGAGAGGCTATCCCAACGATTGCTCTTTCCACAGAGGCAAATCTTCCAATGGTGAGTATTCAACTTGAACAATCCGATACAAGTTCTGTTCGTCTCAAGACAGAAGCATGGAACAAGCGGATTCTTGGGGAGGCCTTATCACCAACGACAGAAGTCCAATGGGTAACAGTAGTTATCGGTTATACTAATAATTTAGGGGGAATCAGCTATACCAAAACCAAGTTTAGCTATGAGGTTCAACCAGCTCGACTTGATATTGATGTATCAGCTACCCCTGCTAGTCAAAGTGTTGCAGCAGGAGATTCTATTGTTCCCATTACCATTATTAAAAGTATGGAAGGGACTTTAGTTATAGATGTAAACAACCTGCCTCGAGGTCTTAGTTATAATGCAGAAAGTCAGACCATCTCGGGAAGAGGATTAGATGAAGGTGTTTATACAATCCCTATTCGAGTTGAAAAAGACAATAAGTTTATTGAGAAAACCGTTAGTTTGACGGTTACGCCAGGTTCTTTTATTGTTGAGGATATAAGTGTTGTGTTAATGGCAACTTCTCCTTTGCCTGAAGATTTCAGCTTGGAAATACCACAGGGGGAGAAGATCTCTATTTATTGGGATACAACAATTCCAGGGCTTTTAACGGATAAGGAGTACGTCTATGGGATCCCTTCTCAAGAAGGGACCCACACAA
>DIXV01000015.1:10411-11830 GCA_002436115.1 Streptococcus sp. UBA6071
CTACCTTCTCGAGAAGGGACCCACACAATGACGGCTACTATTGCAGGGATTACAGGTGGAGGTGCCATCTATAAACAAACCACAGCTACTGTAACTGTCACGGTGCTTCCGCGTCCCCTATCTCTTGATGTCAGTCTTCCAAATCAGGAGGTAGCTGCTTTTGATGAAATCACACCAATTAAAGTTAGTTATGAAGGAAATCTAGAGAGTTCTTATATCCTATCTGATACAGGCTATACCTTGTCAGGTATGGGCTTGGTTTACGATGCTGCAACAGGACTCATCAGTGGGAAGCCTCTATTTGTAGGAACCCATACGTTTACCTTAAAATCATTCTATCAGGATATCTATACGGATTATAATGAGCAGAAGATTGAAAAAACGTTTACGATTACAGTTCATCCTTTAGATATGGATGTCACAGCAAGTCTCTTGGAACAGACAGTTGATTTGATGACCCCCATCATTGATGTGGAAGTCAGCCACAATGGACGCTTAGATAGTAGTGGTTGGACGAGGGTGCCAAATGAATCAGAGTTGGCAGGTTTAACCCTTAGTGAAAGAGATGGGAAATACTATTTATCTGGGAGACCTAATCGTCTAGGGACAATTGAATTAGTCTTTGAGGCGTCCTATAGTGCTGCTCTTGGTGGTGTTTTTGATAGGGAAATGGTCACCCTCCATGTCACAGATAGCTCTCGAGATTTGACAATTGATGGGAACAATCAGGTTGTCCAAGTTTTGGATGCCATTTCCCCAATTCGTTTAAGTCATCCGTCAGGGACGAGTGTCAGGATTGATGGGGATTTTCCATCTGGTGTAACTTATGATTCCCAGACTAATACATTAGAGGGTGTTCCAACTCACGTAGGTATCTATAATATTCCAGTGACGGTTGTTACAGATGGTGCAGCTAATTCAGTGCCTACGGCAAGTTATACGATCACCCTTCAAGTGACTCAGCTACCTGTTAGCATAGAGGTGTCAAATGGTGATCAGACGGTCACAAAAGGTAATGCTATAACACCTATAGTTGTAAGCCATAGCGAGGGGTCTACTCTCTATTTACGGACACCGTTTGGCGATTTAACAGAAGACAGGCTAGTTGATTATCTATTAGATCAGTATGGGTTAACCTATAATAAGGAGACCAATACCGTCTCTGGGCAGGCTAGTCAGACAGGGATTGTTCGCCTTCGTTTCTTTGCCCAAAATCCAATTGATCATGGAGGTGCAACAGAAGCTGCCACTGCATTTGTGACGACTGTTTCTGATGATCTGGCGATTAACGCAAGTAATGATCGGCAAATGCTTGTGCTTGGTAGTTCCATTCGTCCCATTGTTATCAGCCATACAGATGGCTCTACCATAACATTGGACACTTCTAGTCTACCTGAAGGTTTGACCTATGATCCGACT
>DIXV01000141.1:0-4728 GCA_002436115.1 Streptococcus sp. UBA6071
AGTGCCCAAACCAAAAGAATTGCTCACTATTTTGAACCACTATGTCATTGGTCAAGATCGTGCAAAACGTGCTTTGGCTGTTGCTGTCTATAATCACTACAAACGAATCAATTATCAAAATAATCGGGACGATGATCATGATGTGGATCTACAAAAATCAAATATTTTGATGATTGGCCCAACGGGATCAGGAAAAACCTTCCTTGCCCAAACTCTGGCAAAAAGTCTGAATGTCCCATTTGCTATTGCTGATGCGACGGCTTTGACTGAGGCAGGGTATGTCGGTGAAGATGTGGAAAATATCCTTCTAAAAATCTTACAAGCTGCCGATTTTAATGTTGAGCGTGCAGAGCGTGGCATTATTTATGTAGATGAGATTGATAAAATTGCTAAAAAAGGAGAAAATGTTTCCATTACTCGTGATGTCTCGGGTGAAGGGGTACAACAGGCCTTACTGAAAATCATTGAGGGAACAGTGGCTAGTGTTCCACCACAAGGGGGACGCAAACACCCTAATCAAGAGATGATTCATGTCAATACAAAAAACATTCTCTTTATCGTAGGCGGTGCCTTTGACGGCATTGAGGAGATTGTCAAACAGCGTCTAGGTGAAAAAATTATTGGTTTCGGCCATAACAATAAAGCTATTGACGAAGGGGTTTCTTATATGCAAGCCATTGAAGCAGATGATGTGCAAAAATTCGGCCTCATCCCTGAATTAATTGGCCGTCTGCCTGTTTTTGCTGCCCTTAATCAGTTAACTGTTGAGGATTTAGTTCGTATCTTAAAAGAGCCCCGAAACGCCTTAATCAAGCAATACCAAACGCTCTTATCCTATGATAATGTTGAATTGGTCTTTGATGACGAAGCATTGCAAGCAATTGCTGAGAAAGCTATTGAGCGTAAAACTGGGGCACGTGGCTTGCGGTCCATTATCGAAGAAACCATGATGGATGTCATGTTTGAAGTTCCAAGCCAAGAAGATGTCAAAGTGGTTAGAATTACCAAAGCTGCAGTGACTGGTCTTGAAAAACCTATCTTAGAAAGTGCGTCATAATCCAAAGGAAAATCGATGTTCGCAGCTGTCGGTTTTTCTTTACCAAAGGCTTTCAAATGGAGAATAAAGGAGAAGATACCGATGCCTATTAATATTCATAATGCAGATATCATCCTTTCTGCCGTCTCTAAAGCGCAGTATCCTAGTGATGACCTTCCAGAGATTGCTTTATCTGGTCGGTCAAATGTTGGGAAATCGAGTTTTATTAATTGTTTATTGAATCGAAAGAATTTAGCACGCACCTCTAGTAAACCTGGGAAAACCCAACAATTGAATTTCTACAATATTGATGACCAGTTTCGCTTTGTTGATGTCCCTGGTTATGGCTATGCTAAGGTCTCTAAAACCGAACGCGCAAAGTGGGGAAAGATGATTGAGACCTATCTCACCACTCGGCCTAATTTGAGGGCGGTTGTCAGTTTGGTAGACTTTCGACACGAACCAACAGCAGATGATGTGCAGATGTATGATTTTCTAAAATATTACAATATTCCTGTTATTATTGTTGCCACAAAATCAGATAAAATTCCTAGTGGAAAATGGAATAAGCAGGTATCTTTAATCAAGAAGAAACTTCATTTTAAACCAGAGGATACTTTCCTTGTTTTTTCATCAGTCAGTAAAAAAGGTCTGGAAGAAGCTTGGGAAACTATTCTTTCCTTTATCCAATAAAGCTTAAATACAAGACGTAAAACAATTCAAACTTTACTTAAATGAAAAGAGGAAACAAATGGCCTGGAAAATAGTTGTTGATTCTGGTTGTGACTTTAGACAACTGGTCGATATTGCACCTGATACGGAATTTATTCGTGTCCCTTTAACGATAACAATTGGTGGAGAAGAATTTGTTGATACACCTAGCTTAGATATTCCATCAATGATGGCAAAGATGTATTCAGAAAAATCCGCATCAAGCTCTGCTTGTCCAAGTCCAGAAGCTTACTATCAAGCATTTGAAGGAGCAGATAATATTGTTGCCATGACCATTACAGGAACACTGTCTGGTAGCCAAAACAGTGCCCGTATTGCAAGAGAGATGTTTTTGGAAGATCATCCTCAGGCTAACATTCTCCTAATTGATTCCTTATCAGCTGGTGGTGAAATGGATTTGATCACTTTAGAAATCAACCGTTTGATTGCAGAGGGAAACAGTTTCCAAGACTTGTCAGAAAAAGTTACTGCCTATCGAGCAAAAACCAAGCTTCTCTTTATACTGGCAAAGGTTGATAATTTGGTAAAAAATGGTCGATTAAGCAAACTTGTTGGGGCTGTTGTCGGACTTCTCAACATTCGTATGGTTGGTGAAGCTTCTGCTGAAGGCAAATTAGAATTATTGCAGAAGCCACGAGGGCAAAAAAAAGCTGTTCAATCTGGTATTCATGAAATGCTGAAAGCTGGCTATAAGGGTGGTAAAATTGTAATCACACACTTAAATAATGAAAAGATTTGTCACCAATTAATTGATGGATTAAAAGAACACTTCCCCAATTTAGTCGCAACCATCGTTCCAACTTCTGGACTTTGCAGCTATTATGCTGAAGAGGGCGGCATCTTAATGGGCTATGAAGTCGGATAAGCTAGACTATCTACTATCTTTGAAAACTGGAGCCAAGGAGTCTCTAATCACTTTTTTAGGGAATGGAAAATTTTTCGCCTACCTGTCTAGTTTTCTAATTGGAGCAGGGAGCATTTGCTGCTTTTTATCACAAATTTTATAGTATTGGTTGAGACTGGTAAACCCACCTTCATCGGCAATGGATTGGATAGATTCTTTGCTGTGGAGTGCTAAAGGAATACTGGTCTCAATTCTCTTTTCTTGCCAGCTGGCTTTAAAAGATTTTCCAAGACAGGATCTGATGAGACTAGAAAGTAGCAAGTAGGCTAACAAAAATCGTTAGTACAAGATGTTAAACTAACGAACGATTAGGTCAACACCTCAAATATGAATTAGTGATGCTGATTGTTTCTTTTGTCCCGTTTGCTACTTCTTATATAGCTATGCTATGAAAGGGAAGGCTATCCTGAAACACCCCTTTATTAGGAGATAAAGGGTCTTGCCAGGGATAATAGTATCCGTCAATAAACGCTATGCTATAATGAGACTTGTAGCAAAATAATTGATTTTACCTTGAAAAGGATTTAAATATAATGTAGAATATAAGCTAACAGGCATGACCAATAAAAGGGAAAGATGTCTAGAAAGGTGATCGTTATAGATGACAAAGGAGATAGGACATCATTTTCTTGCCAAACTTGGTAAGAAACGTTTACGGCCTGGAGGAAGAGAAGCTACGACTTGGTTGATTGAACAAGCAACATTCACAAAAGATAGCCACGTTTTGGAAGTGGCTTGTAACAGGTGTACGACAGCTATTGAATTAGCCAGCACTTACAAGTGCCATATTATTGGGCTTGATAAGGATCCCAAGGTTTTGGATAAGGCTAATCATACCATCAAATCAGCTAACCTAACAGATTACATTCGTCTTCAGCAGGGCAATGCTCTACAACTTCCCTTTGATAGTAATAGTTTTGATATTGTCATCAATGAAGCTATGTTAACCATGCTGGATACAAAAGCCAAAGAAAAAGCAATCCGTGAATACTACCGTGTTTTAAAACCAGGAGGTATTCTCCTAACACATGATGTGACGTACACAGATAAGCAGGTGGAAGCTCTCCTTTCAGACCTCAGCCGAACCATCAATGTCAAGGTAGCGCCTTTATACTGCGATGATTGGATCAATTTATTCCAAACAGCTGGATTTACAGGGATTACTGCAAAAAAGGGGAAGATGTCTCTGCTCTCACCGATTGGGATGCTTCGGGATGAAGGGTTATTAGGAACAGTAACCATCATCCTTAATGGCTTAAAGAAATCTAACCGCCAGCAATTTTTGGATATGTTTCGTTTCTTTAACAAGACGGGTAAGGATTTAAATTATATTGTAGTCGCAAGTGTCAAATAGAAGGAGAGATAGATGGCTTATATTGAGAAAATTAAACACTCAACAACTCTTGACTTAAAAAAGATTGTCCCTATTCAAGAGGAGCAAATGTTGAGTAAAACGTTAGTTCAACGGAAAGATTTAGGGATGACAATCTTTTCACTTGATAAAGGACAAGAAATTGGGCGGCATTCTTCACCAGGAGATGCCATGGTAAATGTATTATCTGGTCTGGCAGAAATTACAATTGAAGATGACGTTTTTGAGGTATCAGCTGGCCAAAGTATTGTCATGCCCGCAACAATTCCACACAGTTTACGTGCCAAAGAGGCTTTCCAAATGCTTCTAATCGTTGTTAAACCTGAGGTCAATGATGATTGATAACATCCTTGACTTGATTACTTACCATGAGGGACAAATTGCCAGTCGTTCTTTATCAAAAAAGCTTGGCCTATCCAACCCAGTGCTCCTATTTGCCTTTGATAAGGGGGAATCTATTAGCAGTGAGAAAAGCTCATGTGATAAAGTCATCCAAGTGTTGAATGGCCGTTTAGAGGTGACATTAGAAGAGCAATCTTTTCTTCTAGAAGCGAACAGCTTAATGGCTATTCCCTCGGAAAAACCACATACCTTCCTTGCCCGTGAGAGAAGCAAGGTTCTTCAAATAGAGTTACCAGCAGGAGACTAAGACTCTAAGAACAAAACTCCTGATACAGATGGATA
>DIXV01000141.1:5000-8849 GCA_002436115.1 Streptococcus sp. UBA6071
TTTTAAAGAGTTTCACCTGTAAATCTGTTGTAAAAATGATGTACCTTTGCTATTGCATTCGTATAGATTGAGGCGTATAATGGAAAATGTAAACGAATACAACAATTGCACTTTTAAAAGGAGGTTTTGTTATGGCAACATTTTATGTCCCTTCAGTTAACTTGATTGGATGTGGTTGTGTCAATGAGATTGGCACCTATATCAAAGAGTTAGGACACCAGAAGGCTTTGTTGGTGACAGATGCGTTTATTGCATCTAGCGATATTTTGGCAAAAGTAACCCTACCTTTAGACAGGGCTGGGATTGACTATGTGGTCTTCAGTCAGGTCGATCCAAATCCAACCTGTAAAAATGTTTATGATGGTTTGGCTACTTTGAAAGAACATGCGTGTGATTTTATCATTTCTGTAGGAGGTGGTTCTCCACAGGATGCAGCAAGTTCTATTTCTATTCTGGCAACTAATGGTGGCAACGTACAGGATTACGAAGGCTTGCATAAGTCTGATAAAAAAGGATTGCCAGTAGTAGCCATCAACACAACGGCTGGAACATCTGCAGAAATCACAATCAACTATGTCATCACCGATGAAGACCGTAAAGTTAAAATGGTTATGGTTGATAAAAACAGCTTAGCCTTGCTATCTGTCAATGATCCAGAATTGATGGTGTCAAAACCAAGAGCGCTAACTGCGGCAACTGGTATGGATGCTTTGACCCACGCTATTGAGGCTCTTGTAACACCAGGTGCTTATGGTGTTACGAAAAAACTTTCAATAGGAGCTATTGAGCTTATTAAGGAATACCTGCCCCGAGCGGTAGAAAATGCTTCTGATATTGAAGCACGTGAAAGCATGGTACATGCCATTTTCCTAGGCGGAATGAGTTTCAACAACGCTGGACTTGGCTATGTTCACTCAATGGCCCATCAACTTGGTGCTGTGTATGACCTGCCACATGGTGTTTGCTGTGCTATGATTTTACCAATTATTGAACGTGAAAACGCAAAGCGTGTTCCCTCAGCCTTCCGTGATGTCGCCAAAGCGTTTGGACTTGATCCAACAGGCAAAACAGACGAAGAATGTGCAGACTATGCTATTTCGGAAATTGAAAAATTGTCGGAAACAGTGGGTATTCCTAAAAAGCTAACTGAATTAGATATTAAAGAAGAGAATTTTGATTTTGAATATCTTTCTAAAAATGCCTTGATAGATGCCTGTGCTCCTGGGAATCCCTTCATGCCAACTTTGGAAGAAACCATTGCCTTCTATAAAGAATTGTTCTAAGAAAGCCGTGCCAAGAACAGGAATGAGAATCGTCAGTTTAAAACTGGCGATTTTTCACAATTACCTGTATTTTCAACACACTGAACTCTAGCTACAAAAGCTTTTCTCTCCTGTTTAGAGTTCTCATTCAGGCATTCGTTTTGGAGTTTTCTAGTCCCTTTATAAACGCAATTCAGCTCTAAAAATTGATGGGGATGTTCAGAATAATCTGCGTAACAACTGTGTCTACGAATAAAAATAGCCTTGTTTTTGAAAAAAGGTGTTGAAATAACTGAGGTGTTACATTTTAATAATAATTTTCTAAATACATTCATTTCATAATAGTAGACTTAATATGATAACCGAGAATCTTTACATATTATAGTAGAAAAGTAGAAAACCCTTGACACGTTACATAAAATAGTTTATTATCATTTGGAGTTTATCTAGAAAAGAGAATGACATTGCCAGCAAAAAAAACAACAACACCTAAAAAAAATCTTGTTATCGTAGAGTCGCCGGCCAAGGCGAAGACAATTGAAAAATATCTAGGCAGACACTATAAAGTCGTTGCTTCTGTCGGTCATATCAGGGACTTAAAAAAATCCTCTATGTCTATTGATTTTGAGAATAACTATGAACCTCAGTATATCAATATCCGTGGCAAAGGACCGCTGATCAATGACTTGAAAAAAGAAGCTAAAAAAGCTAAAAAAGTCTACCTCGCAAGTGACCCAGACCGAGAAGGAGAAGCCATTTCTTGGCATCTAGCACATATTTTGAATCTGGATGCACAAGATGCTAATCGTGTCGTTTTTAACGAAATTACCAAAGAAGCGGTAAAGAGTGCTTTTAAGCAACCTCGCGTTATCAATCAAGATTTGGTTGATGCCCAACAGGCGAGACGGGTTTTAGACCGTATTGTAGGCTATTCTATATCTCCTATTCTATGGAAAAAAGTCAAAAAAGGCCTATCAGCTGGCCGTGTTCAATCAATAGCCCTCAGACTTATTATTGATCGTGAGAATGAGATCAAAGCCTTTTTACCCGAAGAATATTGGACAATTGATGCCACCTTTAAAAAAGGGAGTCAGAGCTTTCAGGCTAGTTTCTATGGCCTAGATGCTAAAAAAACAAAACTGAACAATCAAGAACAGGTTCAAGACGTGTTGAAACGCCTAAAAGGGGATGACTTTCAAGTAGAGCAAGTTGAACGTAAAAAGCGTAAGCGAAATGCTCCATTGCCTTATACGACATCAACCTTGCAGATGGACGCAGCTAATAAGATCAACTTCCGTACCCGTAAAACGATGATGGTCGCCCAACAGCTTTATGAGGGGGTCGCTATCGGTCAAGGAGGAAGTCAAGGGCTTATCACTTATATGCGTACAGATTCTACACGTATCAGCCCGCTTGCACAAAACGAAGCTGCCAACTTTATTACCGAACATTTCGGCCAAGACTATGCTAAAAATAGCAATCGTACCCGAAATGCTTCAGGAGCTCAAGATGCCCATGAAGCGATTAGACCTTCTAGTGTCTTAAATACACCAGATGCTATTGCTAAGTATTTAAGTAAAGACCAACTCAAACTTTATAGACTTATCTGGAACCGCTTTGTCGCTAGTCAAATGGCTGCAGCAACCTTTGATACCATGAAAGTTTATTTATCACAAAATGGTGTCAGATTCTCTGCCAATGGTAGTCAAGTAACATTTAACGGATACCTTGCTATCTATAATGACTCTGACAAGAGTAAGATGCTGCCAGATATGGCGGTTGGAGATCACGTAAAACGCGTCAATACCAAACCGGAACAGCATTTCACTCAGCCACCAGCCCGCTATTCTGAAGCAAGTTTAATCAAAGCATTAGAGGAGAATGGTGTTGGAAGACCATCGACCTATGCTCCAACTGTTGAAACCATCCAAAAGCGCTATTACGTGCGGCTAGAAGCTAAGCGTTTTGAACCAACAGAGTTGGGAGACATCGTTAACACCTTAATCTGTGAGTATTTTCCAGATATTGTTAATGTCACCTTTACTGCCGATATGGAAAACAAATTGGATGACGTTGAAGTAGGCAAGCGTCAATGGCAACGCGTTATTGATGAATTCTATAAACCTTTTGAAATTGAGCTTCAAAAGGCAGAATCTGAAATGGAAAAAATTCAAATCAAAGATGAGCCAGCAGGTTTTGATTGTGAACTTTGTGGCCATGCTATGGTTATTAAAATGGGACGTTATGGCAAATTTTATGCCTGTAGCAATTTTCCAGATTGTCATAATACTAAAGCTATTGTCAAAGAAATCGGAGTGTCTTGTCCTTCGTGCCAAGAAGGGCAGATCATTGAGCGTAAGAGCAAGAAAAACCGTCTCTTTTATGGCTGTAATCGTTATCCAGCCTGTGAGTTTACCTCTTGGGACAAACCTGTTGGCCGAAACTGCCCTAAATCAGCCCATTATCTAGTGGAGAAAAAAGTGAGAGGTGGTGGCAAGCAAGTTATCTGTTCCAACAAGGATTGCGATTATGAAGAAGAAAAAATAAAGTAAGTTTACTGGGTCTAGTAACTAACTTATAAGAGAAC
>DIXV01000141.1:9146-10611 GCA_002436115.1 Streptococcus sp. UBA6071
TTCTTTATGTTATAATGGCTACAAGTTCAAATAAGGAGGAAGAAAATGCAATACCTCGCTTTAATCGGTGACATCATTGATTCCAAGAAGATTGAGCAACGCCATTTCGTCCAAGAACAGCTTAATCGTTGCCTAAAAGACATCAATCATGCCTATAGTTCTGCTTTAGCTTCCAACTTTAGCGTGACTTTAGGAGATGAATTTCAGGGCTTACTCTATCCGCATGCTCCTGTTTTTAGGATTATTGATGAGATTAATTTGGCCTTACATCCTTATCACATTCGCTTTGGTCTTGGTTTAGGAGAAATTGTAACAGCCATAAATCCGAAGCAGAGCATTGGTGCAGACGGCCCTGCTTATTGGCACGCACGCACCGCTATTCAATATGTCCATCAAAAGAATGATTATGGCTATACACAGGTTGCAGCCCATCTGACAAACGCCGAAAAGACAAATCAGATTAATGCTTTACTAGCAAGCACAGAGTTTATTAAAGCTAATTGGCGAGACAGTCAACGGACGGTTTTTAAGGTCTTGCTTGCTTCAGGTATTTACGAAGAACAGTTTGAGCAGACCCTCACCGCAGAGAAGCTTGGTTTGACGGTCAGTGCTTTTTCTAAGCGTTTGAAAAGTAGTGGTATTAAAGTTTATTTTAGAGGGAGACAAGCCGCCTTAAGCCTATTGAGGGAAGCAGTCAACGATCAAATAGAAGAGGAGAACTAAAAATGATTACAAACCTTTCAAGTTATCTACAGGACAATCCCATTTTCGCCTTACTCCTGATTTGTCATTTTTTATCGGATTTCCATTTGCAGACGCCTGAGATGGCCGAAAGAAAAAATAAGGAACGAGGCTATTTTCTCTACCATCTTCTCATGGTTATGCTTCCGCTCGTTATGGTCGGTCTTATCATTCCTGAACTTCGCATATCCTTACTGTTAATAGGTTTGTCACATGCTGCCATCGATTATGGGAAAACTAAAATTAAACTAGTAGCAAGCTTGTCTCAACCTACCGTCTTTGCCTTGGATCAAATCTTGCATATACTGATTATTTTTGGTTTTAGCCAAGGGACATCTGCTTTTTATCCATTAGATTGGCTACCGAGTGAGAGTTTAAGGGGTATTCTCTTTTTCGTGCTTATTACGAAGCCGACTAATATTGTTTTTAAATTCTTTTTCAACAAATACCAACCGACAAAAGAAGTAGAAGAAGTGGATAGCGTTAAAGGTGCAGGAGCCCTTATTGGTCTTTTGGAGAGAGTTATTATGGGAATTTGTATCATCTTTGGTCAGTTTTCATCCATTGGGTTGGTGTTTACTGCAAAGTCCATTGCTCGATACAATAAAATTTCTGAAAACCCAGCTTTTGCAGAATACTACCTCATTGGTTCCTTATTTAGTATTTTGAGTGTCCTTTTATTCGCATGGGTTTGTCTTTTTTAGAAAGGCAGGCCATGAAATCG
>DIXV01000141.1:10745-11440 GCA_002436115.1 Streptococcus sp. UBA6071
AGGCAGGCCATGAAATCGTCAGAATAGACATTTTTTGGTATAATGAAAAAGATTAGTTTAGAAAGATATAGGGAAATCGTTCAGCTTGGTTCGTTGCTATTACTTGATTCGTCATTTTATCAAGTTGCTTTGCTGGGTTTGCATTTTAAAAAGCAAACCCAAAGGCCAGAACGTTGAATTTTTATTTACTCTTAAGAGGTCGTTATCATGTCTCAATCTTATATTAACGTTATTGGTGCAGGTCTAGCTGGCTCAGAGGCTGCTTACCAGATTGCCAAGCGAGGAATTCCTGTAAAATTGTATGAAATGCGTGGCGTTAAGCCAACACCCCAGCACAAGACAGATAAATGTGCTGAATTGGTCTGCTCAAATTCCCTTCGAGGCAATAGCCTAACCAATGCCGTTGGGCTACTCAAAGAGGAAATGCGTCAATTGGACTCTCTTATTATGCGAGTTGCCGAACGTACTCAAGTCCCTGCTGGTGGAGCTCTAGCTGTCGATCGTGAAGGATTTTCCCAAGCGGTTACCGATGAGATTTTAAACCATCCTTTGATTGAGGTCATTCGAGAAGAAATCACTGATATCCCTAGAAATACTATAACAATTATTGCCACTGGTCCTTTAACTTCTGACACTCTGGCGGAAAAGATTTCCCTTCTTAATGGTGGAAAAGGCTTTTATTTCTATGATGCAGC
>DIXV01000141.1:11648-19319 GCA_002436115.1 Streptococcus sp. UBA6071
CTTTTACTTCTATGATGCAGCCGCCCCTATCATCAATAAAAGTTCTATAGACATGGATAAAGTTTACCTCAAGTCTCGCTATGACAAAGGAGAAGCTGCCTATCTTAATTGTCCCATGACCAAGGAAGAGTTTATGCTCTTTCATGATGCTCTCGTCCATGCAGAAGAAGCCCCTCTCAACTCTTTTGAGAAGGAAAAGTACTTTGAGGGTTGTATGCCTATTGAGGTGATGGCCAAACGAGGCATCAAAACCATGCTCTATGGCCCTATGAAGCCAGTTGGCTTGGAATACCCTGAAGACTACAAAGGACCTCGTGACGGGGAGTTTAAGACCCCTTATGCGGTTGTTCAACTCCGTCAGGACAATGCAGCTGGGAGCCTCTACAATATTGTTGGTTTTCAGACCCACCTCAAGTGGCCAGAACAAAAGCGTGTTTTTTCGATGATTCCTGGGCTTGAGAAGGCTGAATTTTTCCGTTATGGGGTTATGCATCGGAATTCCTATATTGACTCACCAAATCTCTTAAAGCAGACCTTTCAGTCTCAGAAACACCCTAACCTTTTTTTTGCAGGACAGATAACAGGAGTCGAAGGGTATGTGGAGTCTGCAGCCTCTGGTTTAGTTGCTGGGATTAATGCTGCCAAGATGTTCAAAGAAGAAGAAGCTGTCATTTTTCCACAGACAACGGCTATAGGGAGTTTACCTTACTATGTAACCCACGCAGACAGCAAACATTTTCAGCCTATGAATGTTAATTTTGGTATTATCAAGGAGCTAGAAGGGCCACGTATTCGGGATAAAAAAGAGCGTTACACCAAAATAGCAGAGCAGGCTCTGAAAGATTTGGAAGCTTACCTTAACAAATAGGACAAATATTAGATTTTAAAAGGATAGAAATGAGTATTTTAAACGTTGAACACTTGACCCATGGTTTCGGAGAACGAGCTATTTTTAATGATGTGTCTTTTCGCTTGTTGAAGGGGGAGCATATTGGCTTAGTTGGTGCTAATGGTGAAGGAAAATCAACCTTCATGAATATCATCACAGGCAAGCTCCAGCCTGATGAAGGAAAAGTTGAATGGAGTAAACGGGTTCGTGTAGGTTATTTAGATCAGCATACGGTTTTGGATACTGGTATGACCATCCGAGATGTCCTCCGGAGTGCTTTTTCTTATCTCTATGAGTATGAAGCTCGACTTAACGAAGCATATATGGAAATGACAGATGCTGATGATTACAAAATGTCGGCACTTATGGAGGAAACTGGTGAACTCCAGGAACTCCTAGAAACTCATGATTTTTACATTGTTGACAGTAAGGTAGAAGAGGTCGCAAGAGCACTTGGGATTACTGCTTTAGGGTTAGATTCTGATGTAACAGAACTCTCTGGCGGGCAACGGACTAAGATTCTGTTAGCTAAATTGTTACTAGAAAAGCCTGATATTCTTCTTTTGGATGAGCCAACCAACTATTTGGATACCGAGCATATCGAATGGCTTCGCCGTTACCTCAACGACTATGAGAATGCCTTTATCCTGATTTCCCATGACATCCCTTTCCTCAACAGTGTTATCAATCTCATTTACCACATGGATAATCAGACTTTAACGCGTTACGTGGGAGATTACGATAAATTTCAAGACATCTATGCAATGAAAAAAGCTCAAACTGAAGCAGCGTATAATCGGCAACAGAAAGAAATTGCTGATTTGAAAGATTTTGTGGCACGTAATAAAGCCCGTGTAGCCACTCGAAATATGGCTATGTCGCGTCAGAAAAAACTGGAGAAAATGGAAAAAATCGAGCTCACACAGGAGAAGCCCAAGCCCTCCTTTCATTTTCTGTCGGCTCGTACACCAGGCCGTTATATTTTTAAAACAAATGACTTGCTTATCGGATATGATAGCCCTTTGACCCAACCCATGGATCTTGAGATGCAAAGAGGACAAAAAATCGCTATTACAGGATCAAACGGTATCGGAAAAACTACCCTATTAAAAAGTTTACTTGGTTTGATTTCCCCTCTTGAAGGCAAGGTAGAACAGGGTGAATTTTTAGAAATAGGTTATTTTGAACAAGAATTATCCAGTGCCATCAATAAATCATGTCTCCATGAAATCTGGGATACCTTTCCCTATATGAATCAAGCAGAAGTTCGTGCCTGTCTTGCAAAAAGTGGCTTAACCACCAAACACATTGAAAGCAATGTCCGTGTTTTGAGTGGTGGTGAACAAGCCAAGGTTCGGCTTTGTAAACTTCAAAATAAGGAAAGCAATGTGCTTATCTTAGATGAACCGACGAACCACTTAGATGTTGATGCCAAAGAAGAACTCAAACGGGCCCTTCAAGAATATAAGGGAAGCATTCTCATGGTTTGTCATGAACCAGACTTTTATGACGGGTTAGCGACTGATATCTGGGATTTCTCAGGGTATTCTATTCGGAGAGACTAGCTTAAGAAATATGGGGCTAGATGAGTCCTCCTAGCGATTTTCCATTATACCCTCTATGTCTCGCAAAATGAGACTAAATAATCGTTAGAATTTAGTCTAACGATTATTATCTTTGATAATGATAGCTGATTCATAGTAGTTCTTGATGGGTAAGTCCTGAAGGAAAATGTATTTGCTCTGTTGAGCTAACTTATGATAAACTGCGTTTTTATTGACTGCGTAAAAAAATAGGTGCACTGAAGCTCATTGCCTGATAGTCATTAAGGGTTTCTCCTGAGAGATTATATTCTTTTTTACTGTTCATTCTAACATAGACAAAAAGAGAAACTAGGGTTATAAGAATGGCTAAAAAACCGAAAAATCGTAATTTTACTTTTTTCACTAGAAATCTCCTAACCGGCAAAGCGCTTGGTCTTAACCCACTTAGTTCCATCACGATGTAATAGCTTATCAAGGGTCACAGACGTTACGGCATCAATTGAAACAATAATAAATAACTGAGAATAGGTGAAGTAGGCTGCTAGAGCTAACCAAATTTGTTTCACTGTGGCTTGACCGAATTGTGATGCCAATGAAATATTGATTTGTAGCAGGTAAAACAGGATCATCAAAATCCAATTAAAAAGCATCAACTGTGTGATATAGATATTGCTTGAGTCAAAAGCAAATGGAATTTGCACATTTGGGAAAAATACATGTGCTATAATAGCAAGAATATTAGCAAGAAATATCAAATCAGAAAGGATAATGGCCGCATTGAACCAGAAGAAGGTGCATGAATAGTAGATAATTTCTAACTTAACACGCCAGTTACTGCGGTCAAACAAGTGTTTAAAGTTGGAAATCACCACTTCATAATTGCCTTTTGCCCAACGCTTGCGTTGCATGTAGTAGGTTTTAAGGGTTTCAGGCTCCTGTTGGAAAGCCTCAGAATTGTAAGCTAGGGCAATCAATTTTCCTCTCTGCATAATCTTAAAGGAGATATCTGTGTCTTCTGTCAGGGCTCCGTTTCGCCAACCGCCAATGCTTTTAACAAATGCAGTATTGATAATGAAGTTCGTCCCTGGAATCCGCCCAATTTTGAAGAGATGCCACATACCAATGTGCTGGATGCGTTGGGTAACAACAATTTCCTGATTAATACAACGCGTCAAGAAGTTTTGATTGGCATTTCGAGTTTTATTCCGTCCAAATGCCGCTACGTGGCGTTCTGGATCCTCCATGGCTTTTTTAACAAGAAAATAAAGAGCATTTTTTTCCGGTATGGCATCAGCGTCATAAATACAAATGTAGTCACCGTTTGCTATTTTTAAAGCATCGTTGAGAACACCTGCTTTTCCACCAGTTCCTGTGCGATTAATCAAGGTTAAATTCCGTCCAGCGTATTCAGGCATTGCTTTGATTTTTTGCATCTCTTGATACGTGTTGTCGTTACAATTATCCGCAAACAAGAGTAGCTCAATTTTATCGTGAGGATAGTTCATCTCTAAAATCGCACGAGCAGTCTGAGCAATGACCAGATCTTCATTATGTGCTGGAACAACAACGGTAACCATTGGATAATGCTCTAAAGGACTTGTATCAACACTAAATCGCTTATGCTTTAGCCAAAAATGAACAGCCGATGACAAGGGAACAAGGCTCCAAGCCAATGATATCCAGATGGAAATCAGAGTAATTATCATAACGATTTGACTAATCATGATTCACCGCCTTAAACTTTCTATTAACTTTGTTGTAAATGATTAGGTAGCAAATAAATAAAGTGATAAAGCATATGGCAAAAAAAATGCTGATGGTAAGGGTAATCCCAAAAAAAAGAGTTGTTATGTTCACCGTTCGTCCCCTAATATTCTACAATGATGTCTGTTTCTAACTGTCTATCTAAATTCTTCAGTGCCTCTTCAAACTGCTTAAATTTCTCTACATTTTTTTGATTTATAGTGAGATAAGCACGTTTGAATTGGATTTCCTGAATAATATCATCATTAATGAAGTGTAAGTTAGATAACTTTGGCATAATGTTTTCGTTAACGTAAGCTTGGTAGTTTTGAGTCGGATTTGGAATACAAATCAGAACACTTCCATTAGAAACATAATAATTACTCATTTCAGCAGTAATCGTATTTTCCAAAGTTTCGTAGAGGTCTTTCAACATCTTACGATAAGCTTTAGGATTGATCTGCTTAAAATAATCGCTGTGTGCCCAGCTGACTAAAATCAGTTGCATACCAGAACCATTCTGCTTGTTAATATGAGAAATCGCCTGTTTATAAAGCTGTGTCACTTTATTTTTTTCATCCTGAATCGCTGAAATACGCACACGACAGAAGGACTTGACTTTATTTGCAAGTGCTGCAATAAGTGGAAAGGTAAAAATGAGTAGCAGAATTTGGTTCATCGGTAGGTACACGATACCAGCCACCAAAATGATAGTAGCAACTACCACATTTAACAAAATCAACCAATCAATCAGCACATCTGACAGTACACAAACGCTCAGAATTGCTAAGAAGATGAGGGTCATTTCTGAATAGAATAGCGTATCAAATAGGGAAAAACTATAATAGAGAAGAGCGGCAATAACCACTAGTAATAAAAGGCTTGTTAATTCAAATTTTCGTTTATAAAACATGGATTACTCCTTTGTTGAAAAATCTTCTGGTCTATCTGAGATATCAAAGTAATAGGAAATGGCTTGCAGGATACGCTCAGAAGCCCTGCCATCTCCATAAGGATTTTTGGCCTGTGCCATTTGTTGGTAAGTTGTTTGGTTGGTCAAGAGCTCCACCATAGCCTGTTTAACAACCGTACTTTTTGTTCCAACCAATTTTAGAGTCCCTGCCTCAACTCCTTCGGGACGTTCTGTTGTATCACGCAAGACCAAAACAGGTTTCCCAAGAGAAGGGGCTTCCTCTTGAACACCTCCTGAATCAGACATAATAAAGTAACTTTTCGAGGCAATATTGTGAAAGTCCATCACATCAAGTGGCTCAACCAAGTGAATACGCTCAGTATCTTTTAAAATTTCTGAAGCAACTTCTTGAACTGCAGGGCTAAGGTGAACGGGATAAACAACTTCAACATCTGGATAATTTCCAATAACCTCCTTAATCGTTCTAAAGACACGCCGCATAGGTTCCCCTTGATTTTCACGACGATGCATGGTAACAAGAATTAATTTGTTTCGTGGGTCAATTTTATCAAGAATACTATGATGATAATCCTCACGCACAGTCAATCCCAGAGAGTCAATAGCAGTATTACCTGTTACAAAAATAGTCTCCTTGGGATGATTCTCCAACAAAAGATTTGCCTTACTTTGTTCAGTTGGCGCAAAATATAAATCGGTCAAATCATCTGTCAACTGACGATTTATCTCCTCGGGAAATGGTGAGTACTTGTCCCAAGTACGTAATCCCGCTTCAACATGCCCAATTCGAATCTGATTGTAAAAAGCAGCAATACTGGTCGCAAACGTCGTTGTTGTATCTCCGTGAACCAGAATGATATCAGGTTTTAATTTTTTTAAGAGACCGTCCAATCGTGTTAAAATATTAACGGTGATATCAGTTAAAGTCTGATTTTTACCCATAATATCTAAGTCATAATCTGGAACAATCGTAAAAGTTTCCAAAACTTGATCCAACATTTGACGGTGTTGTGCAGTTACCACAGTGATCGTTTCAAAACGATTTGGTTGTCTACCTAGCGCCTTAACTACGGGAGCCATCTTGATAGCTTCCGGTCTTGTGCCAAATACAACCACAACTTTAAGTCTTGTCATAGTCTCCTCCATGATCTAGATAAGGGCGAAGTAGTCACCCAAAAAGTAAGATGCAATAGTTATAGTTATGTGGAGAACGTTTCTTTGAAGTGAATTCAAACGTCCTGAGAATAACCTAAAGAATTAAAAAAGACAGGTAATCTTATAGACACTATAGATTAGAGCGAAAATTTCGAAATATGACAAATGGACTACGATTTTATTACAAACGTTTTCATTTTATTGCCAATTTAACACTTAAAGGTTAAAGTTTTCTTAAAAAGTTAAAAAATGTTTCATTTTTGTTTAAATTAAATATCATCTATATTTAATTATTTTTATCTGACCTAAAAGTCGCAAAATAGAGCCGTCACAATCCCTTACACTTAAGAAACCGTGTTTTTTAATCAAACCTCCATAAACTTTCTAATGAGATTATCCTCTATAGAATAGTGTTTAGCAAAGTAAGCTTATTTAAAAGACTTCCATCACTTGCAATGATGGAGAAATCTCCATCTAAAAAAGCTATCTGAAAGATACAAAAAAAACCTGCTTAACAGGTTTTAACTTACTCCGCCAGTAGGACTCGAACCTACGACATCATGATTAACAGTCATGCGCTACTACCAACTGAGCTATGGCGGAAAATTGTAAAGCCACAACTTATAGTCCGTACGGGATTCGAACCCGTGTTACCGCCGTGAAAAGGCGGTGTCTTAACCCCTTGACCAACGGACCAAAATAGAGGTGTCTCAATAAGACAAAATTTATTATATCTTAGTTTAGTCATCCTGTCAATACTTTTTATTAAGTTTTTAAAATTATTTGTCTCAATCTTTTAGACCTTAATTAGAAAATCCTGATCAAGCTTATTTAATTCAAAAATAGCATGGACATAATTCTTCTTCACAACTCTCTCTCAAGAGGGTTTTACAAAGAGGAATAAGATTATTTCCATGATGATTGCAAATGGCCTATAAATTACTCTTGACAGTCGCACCATTTTTTTGGTACACTATTAAGGCTAATGTAGGTCTCATAGCTCAGCTGGATAGAGCATTCGCCTTCTAAGCGAACGGTCGCAGGTTCGAATCCTGCTGGGATCAAAGAGGACAAACCAAATTGTTCAACTTTAAAGACTGAGAAGAAATTTCTCGGTCCTTTTCTTTTTAGTTTTTCCCCTTGTTTCATGTGAAACATCTAGATATCGCATTTTATTTTCCCTAAAAACTCTTTTAGTAACTCCTTTTAGGGAAAAATATGATAAAATAACTTTTATGAAAATCAAATTAATCACTGTTGGAAAACTTAAAGAAAACTACCTTAAAGAAGGGATTTCTGAATATAGCAAACGTTTAAGACGATTTTCATCATTTGAAATGATAGAACTTATGGATGAGAAGACACCTGACAAAGCAAGTCATGCTGATAATCAGATTATTCTCAATAAA
>DIXV01000136.1:0-10618 GCA_002436115.1 Streptococcus sp. UBA6071
TTTTAAACCAAAAAAATTTTTTTTTGAGAGAGAAAAAAGGCTTCTAATAAAGCCTTGACCGTTAAAAGTGGGAAGGTTTCAGGGATAGGAATGTGGTATTGCATCGTCTTATAGGAACCTGCTTACGTTTTAATTAGTGATGGCACTTTTGCTAGGGTCGGAGTGGGCCAGACGACTAGCTGCTGCGGCGGCGATGGCACCTACGATGTCATCTAAGAAGGTATGGCATTGCCCTTTTTTCTTGGTATCCAACTGATTGAGAATACCGGGTTTAACCTTGTCAATAAAGCCATAATTGGTAAAACCGATAGACCCGTAGACATTGACGATAGACAAGGCGATGATTTCGTCAATACCGTAGAGCCCTTCGTCTTCCATCAGCATATCATTGAGAGGCTTTGAAAAGAGGTTTTTCTCAGCCAGCTTATCCAGTTCAATCCCTGTAATAATAGTATTTTGCACTTCCCGCTTATTTAACACTGCTTTGACATGTTCTAGACAAGTGTCAACGGTTAGATCGGAAGCGTATTTATTTTGGAGGAACATGACGAGGTCAGCCAAATCTTCTAGCTGGACACCACGTTCTTCTAGCAATGCTAGGGCAATGGCTTTAAGTTCAATATCTGATTTCATTCCTTATCTCCTTGGGGCTTATCGTAAGCTGGTTGAGTGCTTGGGTTGGATTCTTTCTTTAGGATTGATGTAGTTAATAGCATTGTTAACTGCCGTCGGGGCTTCACCAAAACCTGTTGCAATCAAGTCAATCTTCCCGTCGTAATCGCAACAATCTCCTGCTGCAAAAACGCCAGGGATTGCCGTTGCCTGCTTACTATCGACCTTGATTTTATGGCGGTTAAGTTCTAACCCCCAACTCTTTAAATTACCAATTGAGGATTTAAAGCCGTAGTTGATAAAGAGGTGGTCAAAAGGAATGTGAAGCTTTTCTTCCGATTTGACCTTAGTGATTTCAAGGGCTTTGAGTTGCCCCTTTTCCTCAATAAGACGATTAGGGATAAAGGGGGTCTGGATGCTTACTTGGGAAGCTTTCAAGTGTTCCACGCTGTGTTCAAGGGCTCTAAAATTGGTCCTGCGGTGGACAATGGTGGTATGTTGAGCAACTTTTTCAAACGCAAGAGACCAATCAACGGCTGAATCACCACCACCTAAAACCACGACACGCTGGCCAGCATATTGTTGAATGTCAGCCACATGGTAGTGAACATTGTCAAAGTCTTCGATTCCCTGAAGTTCCAATGGACGAGGTTTAAAAGCGCCACCTCCTATAGCAATGAGGATTGTCTTAGTCAGGTGTTGCCCCTTAGTTGTCGTCAACCGAAAAATCTCTTTATCTTTTTCAAAACTCAAAAGGGTCTCATTGAGATGGATTGCCGTATCAAAAGGCTCCAATTGCTGTAAGAGCTTCTCTGTTAGTTTATCTCCACGAATAGTAGGAAAACCAGGAATATCAAGGATGGTTTTTTCCGGGTATAAAATGGCTGGTTGCCCTCCTAGTTGAGGGAGAGAATCAAGGATTTTAACTTTTGTTTTGCGAAGATGCGCATAGAAAGCGGCGAAGAGTCCAACAGGCCCGCCGCCAATGATGGTAATATCAAAAATGTCTGACATGGTATCCCCTTGTTTATATAATCTGTTCCTATTTTACCATAAAATCCCCTAAACAATGTCCAAGTGAGACGAAAAAAGAGGGATGTAGTATAATAAGCGAAAGGAACGGTTAGAGTTGTTTCCAAGTTCCAAAGGCGACTGCTTTGTGGTCTTGACAATGGTGTTAGGGGAGTCTCTATAGCCACCAAAGACAAGAAGCCCTTTAGGTGGTTAGGCCTTCAAAAAATAGTCCTAAATCAATTGAGGATGCCTTGTTCAAGGCTTCTCAAAAAATGATGCGGAAAGGAAAAGAAATGGCAAAAGAAAAAAAGAGATTTGAAAAATTTTTAAAACAATATTTTATTTCAGACGAAGAGGTGACGGAGCATAGTGACTCTGCATTAGGAGAAACACGTCAATTTGCGATGGGGGAGGAATTTTCAGATTCTGCTTCGGCAAAGCCACTCAAAAGACGGGCTGGCCGTTCTAAGGCAGAGAAGCCAACATCTGGCAAACAGAAAAAGAAACCATCAGCCTTCAAACGTTTTTGGCGACGTTACCAGCTGACCAAGCTGATCGCTATCGTGCTAGGTGTTCTGGCCTTGATTACTGGTGGCTGGCTTTTCATCCAAGCCAAATCTGCTAATGTAGAAGACCTACAGTCTGCCCTAAAAGCATCCACTATTATTCATGATAAGGATGGCCAAGAAGCAGGCGTCCTTTCAGGTCAAAAAGGGACCTATGTTGAATTAGATGCTATTTCAGACTATCTTGAGCAAGCGGTTATAGCGACAGAAGATAGAAGTTTTTATGAGAACTCAGGCATTAATTTCACGCGGTTTACGCTGGCTATTGTAACCTTTGGTCGTTCAGGTGGGGGGTCAACCATAACCCAGCAGTTGGCTAAAAATGCTTACTTATCTCAAGAACAGACGGTCAGTCGTAAGGCCAAGGAGTTTTTTCTATCGCTAGAGTTAACAAAGAAGTATAGTAAGGAAGAAATTCTAACCATGTACCTGAACAATGCCTATTTTGGCAATGGTGTTTGGGGGGTAGAAGATGCTAGTCTCAAGTATTTTGGTAGGTCAGCTAGTCAACTAAGCCTATCACAAGCTGCAACGCTGGCTGGGATGCTCAAGGGGCCTGAAATTTATAATCCTTACTACTCTATCGAAAATGCGACAAACCGCCGTAATACGGTTATCCAAAATATGATTGACACCGCCTCTATTGATCAGGCGACGGGTGACCAATCCGCATCAGAGGACTTGGCCAGTCAATTGATGGATGCCTATCAAGGTCAGGGTGGTCAATACACCTACCCATCTTACTTTGATGCTGTCATTGAAGAAGCTATTGAAGAGTATGGTTTAACAGAAAGTGAAATTGTTAACAACGGCTACCGCATCTACACCGAATTGGATCAAAATTATCAAGCTAATATACAGGCGATCTATAATGAAGATAGTCTCTTTCCTGTCGCTTATAGTGATGGTGAGATGGCACAATCAGCCGCTGTCGCATTGGACCCTAAGACAGGTGGTGTCCGAGCCTTGGTGGGGCGTGTCAATTCAGATGAAAGTTATGCCTATCGCAGCTTTAACTATGCTACACAATCAGAGCGCAGTCCAGGATCTACCTTTAAACCGTTAGGGGTTTACACACCGGCAATTGCAGCAGGCTGGTCTATTAGTAAAGAGTTAGATAATACAACAACCACCTATAGCGGAGGATATGAACTGGATAACTACGGCGGAAGCAGAACAGCTTCAGGAACAGTTCCCATGTATCAAGCCTTAGCCCAGTCCCTCAACCTTCCAGCAGCGGCTACCCTCAATGAATTAGGGGTTAACAAAGCTTTTGAATACGGCAAAAACTTCGGTCTGAATATGGATAAGGTAAATAAGGAGTTAGGAGTTGCTCTAGGTGGAGGTATCGTAACCAACCCACTAGAGATGGCGCAGGCTTATTCTGCCTTTGCTAATGATGGGGTCATGCAGGATGCACATTTGATTACTCGGATTGAGACGGCTAGCGGGAAGGTTCTCAAAACTTATAAGGCCAAGCAAACGAGGGTTATGGATAGTAATGTTGCCCAGAAGATGACCAGTATGATGCTAGGAACCTTCTCAAATGGCACCGGCGTCTATGCAGCACCTTACGGCTACACTATGGCAGGAAAGACTGGGACAACAGAGACACATTTTGACCCTAACGTTTCTGGGGATCAATGGGTTATTGGCTACACGCCAGATGTGGTGATCAGCCAATGGCTAGGCTTTTCCACGACGGATGAAAACCATTATCTGGAAGGGACCTCAACCAATCAGGCTTCCGCTATTTTCCAAACAGTAGCCAATAGTGTCCTCCCCTATACAGAAGGCACTAGCTTTACTGCCGAAAATGCCTATGTCGCCAATGGCATTGTGGCGAGCAATAGCACAGGCACTAGCGGCCAAACATCCAATGGGATTTTGGAAAACATCCAAGAAAATGCAGGCAACCTTCTTGAACGGGCTCAAAACGCTATAACAGAGGCAAATATTCCTGAAAAAGCTCAAAATGCATGGGATACGATAAAAAGTTGGTTCCAGTAGCTTGTCAACCGAGTTAGAAAATGCTAGAATAGTAGAGATATGGAGGCTCAACTATGGCATTAAAAAGAGCGAGTCTAGCCTGTACGGTTTGTGGGTCACGTAACTATTCCATAACATTAAGTGGCAATCAAAAACCAGTCCGGCTAGAGGTAAATAAATTTTGCAAACATTGCGGACACTATACGTCACACAAAGAAACCAGATAGGAGGATTCAGATGAAATTTATCACAGGAACTGTTCAAATCTTAGCTGATACGACTTGGCCAACAGGCAAGCAAGCTTGGAAAGACTTTTTAACCGTTTTAGAATACACGATTTTCTTCGTGCTTATTATCTACCTGTTTGATTTCGCCATTTCAAAAGGTATCGTCAGTCTTTTAAATCTCTTTTAAAAGACTTGGCGAGGACCGATTTGGCTGATATATGGGGAAATAAACATAAGGAGTAGACAAGCTTCCTGCTCCTTATGTTTACTTAGCCCATCTCAAACGGGTCTTTCTAGGGAAATAGAGCTGTTATTAAAGAAACGGACTCAATAGCCCGTTAGGAAGAGTTGTTAAAGGTCGGGGTTCAGAGGAACCATTCTCTGGGCTTCCCAACTAAATTTTTGGGGGACTCTTGTCCTACCGCCTTTTGAAAGGAAAATAAAATGGACAGTTTTGATAAGGGTTGGTTTGTCCTGCAAACCTATTCGGGCTACGAGAACAAGGTTAAGGAAAACCTGGTCCAGCGTGCCCAGACTTATAATATGTTGGAAAATATCTTGCGTGTAGAAATCCCAACTCAGACGGTGCAAGTTGAGAAAAAGGGAGAAATGAAGGAAATTGAAGAAAATCGATTCCCTGGATACGTTTTGGTTGAGATGGTGATGACAGACGAAGCTTGGTTTGTTGTGCGGAACACACCAAATGTCACAGGATTTGTTGGTTCTCACGGAAATCGCTCTAAACCCACACCGCTTTTGGAAGAGGAAATCCGGTCAATCTTGGCCTCTATGGGGCAAAGTGTTCAAGGGTTCGACCTCTCTATTCAAGTCGGCGATACCGTTCGCATTATTGATGGGGCCTTCTCAGGTTATGAGGGCAAGGTTTCAGAAATTGACAACCATAAGGTTAAGATGATTATCTCCATGTTTGGCAATGACACGATTGCCGAAGTTAATATGAATCAAATTGCAGAATTATAATGACTCTAAGCTCGCCTCTTGGCAGTTTTGAATAGCACCCAAAAGTTGGACACCAAATCTGAAGCTTGGGTGTTTTTATTTGTGAGCTCGTGTATAGACGGTCTTCTAGCGACTCCTCAAGCTTCCTACGGGTGTTTACTTAATTAAGGCGGAGCAAAAATGGGATCCATTAATTAATATTAGCGTAAAAAAGCAAAACACCCTCACGAGAAGGGTGTTTTGCTTTTATGTCAGGCGGTAGACGGATTTGAACCGACGATCAAGCTTTTGCAGAGCCGTGCCTTACCACTTGGCTATACCGCCATAATTGATTTAGGGTGACAGTCGTTTTTTAGGAAGTCTCATTTAAACGGAACTGCTCAAGTTCTCTCACAGTTCTACGGTTGAGATGCTATCCAAAAGAAACTCAATCCACTATATTCTACCCTAAAACACCCTATTCGTCAAGTAGGGAAATGACAGAATCTGATTTTTTAACCGAAGCCTAATGGTTGAGCTAAGTGAGGCATGTCTTAACCGTTAAACAGATTGTTTTCAAAGCTATGCCATTACGGCAAGCAACAGCACTTTCTTCTAACTAAGATAAAAACCAGAAAAACAGGTTAAATAGACTTGCCAAATCGCTCTTTTTTTGATAGACTTAATAAGTTGTAATGCGCAACAAATACTCATCCTAAGATTAATTGTGAATCTGTTGCCCTCGTGGTGGGTTTGCAAGTGGACATCTAGGAGAGGAGAAAAAACAAAAAGGAGAAACTACTCATGGCAGTAATTTCAATGAAACAACTACTCGAAGCGGGTGTTCACTTTGGACACCAAACGCGTCGCTGGAATCCAAAGATGGCCAAATACATCTTTACAGAGCGTAATGGCATCCACGTGATCGATTTACAACAAACGGTAAAATTAGCTGATCAAGCTTACGACTTTGTTCGTGATGCAGCAGCTAACGAAGCTATTATCCTCTTTGTAGGAACGAAGAAGCAAGCTTCTGAAGCCATCAAGGAAGAAGCAGAACGTGCGGGGCAGTACTACATCAACCACCGTTGGTTGGGAGGAACCCTAACAAACTGGAACACGATTCAAAAACGTATCCGTCGCTTCAAAGAAATCAAAGCGATGAAAGAAGATGGCACATTTGACGTTCTTCCTAAGAAAGAAGTGGCCCTTCTTAACAAGCAAATGGCCCGTCTTGAAAAATTCTTGGGTGGTATTGAAGATATGCCACGTATCCCAGATGTTATGTATGTGGTTGACCCACACAAGGAACAAATTGCTGTTAAAGAAGCTAAGAAACTTGGTATCCCTGTAGTAGCTATGGTGGATACAAATACTGATCCTGATGATATTGATGTTATCATCCCAGCTAATGACGATGCTATTCGTGCAGTAAAACTTATCACTGCGAAGTTGGCTGATGCGGTTATCGAAGGCCGTCAAGGTGAGGATAATGTTGCTGCAGTTGAAGCAGAATTGGCAAAAACAGCAGATGACAAAGAAGTTGAATCTATCGAAGAAATCGTTGAAGTTGTAGAAGGTTCAAACGAAGACGCATAAAAACTAACGGGGCAGAACAGCAAACCGCTCTGTCTCGTTTTTAGCAATAATAAGCACAATTGGAGGAAATAAAGATGGCAGTTACTGCAGCTCAAGTAAAAGAATTACGTGAAAAAACTGGTGCAGGCGTTATGGATGCTAAGAAAGCCTTGGTTGAGACCGATGGCAATATTGAGCAAGCGATTGAATTGTTACGTGAAAAAGGAATGGCAAAAGCTGCTAAAAAAGCAGATCGTGTTGCCGCAGAAGGTTTGACAGGCGTTTATGTTGATGGCAATGTTGCTACAGTTGTGGAAATCAACTCAGAAACAGACTTTGTTGCCAAAAACGCTCAATTTGTAGAATTGGTTAAAGAAACTGCAGAAATCATTGCAAAGAACAAGCCTGCTAACAATGAAGAAGCCTTAGCCTTGAAGACTGCGACTGGAGAAACATTAGAAGCAGCTCTTGTCTCAGCAACAGCGACCATTGGTGAAAAAATCTCCTTCCGTCGTTTTGTATTGGCTGAAAAAACAGATGATCAAGTCTTTGGTGCTTACCAACATAATGGAGGCCGCATTGGTGTGGTGACTGTTCTTGAAGGTGGCGATGAAGCCCTTGCGAAATCACTAGCGATGCACGTTGCTGCAATGAAACCAACAGTGCTATCTTACACAGAACTAGATGCACAGTTCGTTCAAGATGAGTTGGCACAGATGAACCATAAAATTGAGCTAGACAATGAAAGCCGTGCAATGGTTGACAAGCCAGCCCTACCATTCTTGAAATATGGTTCAAAAGCACAATTGACTGATGAAATAATCGCTCAAGCAGAAAAAGACATCAAGGCTGACTTAGCTGCTGAAGGCAAGCCAGAGAAAATCTGGGATAAGATTATTCCAGGGAAGATGGATCGCTTTATGCTTGACAACACACAGGTTGATCAACAATATACGCTCTTGGCACAAGTTTACATTATGGATGATAGCAAAACAGTAGCAAGCTATCTTGAAGGTCAAGCAGCTAAAGTCGTTGACTTCAAACGATTTGAAGTGGGCGATGGCATTGAAAAAGGCTCAAATGATTTTGAAGCAGAAGTTGCTGCAACAATGGCAGCTGCTCTCGAAAAATAAGCAAATAGCCAAATCAGAGGTTGGGGGTTCCCAGCCTCTTTTTAGTTGCCAGAAAATACCCCGTCAATAGTGCCTGATTGTATGTGATTGCCCGATTTTTCAGTGGATAGAAGAGAAAAGGAAGTCAAGTTGATGCTTGGTTTGAACCTCTTTCCTTAAAGGTCTAGCTGAATGAGGAAAGGGGCTTCATGTATACGAAAAAGCTAAACCCTTGAGCTGCTTGACTTTTCCGCTGTCCCTATCTTTTTAGTTTTAAAATAGGGGATTTTTCGGTATAATAGTCAAAGATAGTCAGGAAGGAGACCGCTATGGGAGCCAAAAACACATCAGATAATATTGAAGCGTATATCAAGCAACTCCTTGCTCAGGCAGGGTTTGTTGAGCTCAAACGCAGCGAGGTTGCTGCGTCGTTTCAAGTAGTACCTAGCCAGATCAACTATGTTATCAAGACCCGTTTTACAGAGAGTCGTGGTTACATTGTTGAGAGTAAGCGAGGCGGTGGAGGCTATATTCGGATTGATAAGGTTGATTTTTCTGACCAACATCATATGTTGGAAGGTCTCCGTCTCAGTTTGGGAGAGCATTTAAGTCAGCAAGTCTTTGCGGATATTGTGCAGCTTTTGTTTGAACAACGGCTGATGACCGAAAGAGAAGGCAATTTGCTCCTAGCAGCGAGTCTTGACGAGGTTTTGGGAGAAAATGCCCCCGCCATCCGAGCACGCATGCTTAGAAAAACCATGCATATATTAGACAGAAAAGGATAGATAATGAGAATATCATATGGAATGCGCAAGACTTGGGAAGACGCCCAATTGCTTGCCCAGCGTTTTGGTGCAGAAAGTGTTGAAACTTGGCACGTCTTGCTGTCCTTTGCGACAAATGGCGATACTGTAGCAGGAGCTGCCTTGCAAGATTTTGATTTTGAGATAGATGACTATGAACAAGCGGTTTATAAGGTCACCGAACAGACATTTCTAAAGCAGACGGGTTTTCTTGTTTTGCCTTACTCTAAGCGTTTGAGCAGTTTAACAGATTTTGCAAAAGACATCGCAAAGGTTGTTAAAGCAAGAGCCTTGGGGACAGAGCATCTTTTGTTGGCAATCTTGTTAGATGGTAGTTCCTTAGCCTGTCGAATACTGGAAGAGGTCGGCTTCTCTTTAGAACAGGAAGCAGATGTTCGGATGGTAGACCTGCGTAAAGCTCTGGAGACTAAGGCAGGATTTAGCAAGGTGGAGCTAAAAGCGATAAAAGCTCTATTGCGGGGTCAATCTGGTAACGCTGGCAAAGCTGCCATGGCAAACATGATGGGAATGCCGGGTGCCTTAAGTGGTGGTTTGGAAGACTACACGACAGATTTAACAGAGTTGGCTAGACACGGTCAGGTTGAACCGGTTATCGGAAGAGAAGATGAGATCTCTCGCATGATTCAGATTTTGAGCCGAAAGACTAAGAACAATCCTGTTTTGGTAGGAGATGCTGGTGTAGGTAAGACAGCTCTGGCTCTTGGTTTGGCACAACGAATCGCAAAAGGACAAGTACCAGTTGCCTTAGCTAAAATGCGCGTGCTAGAACTAGATCTCATGAATGTCGTTGCAGGAACTCGTTTTCGCGGTGATTTTGAAGAGCGGATGAACAATATCATTGAGGATATTGAAAATGATGGACAGGTCATTCTCTTTGTCGATGAGCTTCATACCATCATGGGGAGCGGTAGTGGGATTGATAGCACGATGGATGCTGCTAATATCTTGAAGCCAGCCTTATCTCGTGGAACGCTTCATATGTTAGGTGCGACAACGCAAGAAGAGTACCAAAAGCATATTGAAAAGGATGCGGCACTTTCTCGGCGTTTTGCTAAAATTGTCATAGAGGCTCCAACTGAGGCCGATGCCATCCAAATCCTGTTGGGTTTACAGCCAGTTTATGAAGCACACCACAAGGTGTCTATTTCTCACCAAGCTATTGAGACGGCTGTCAAATATGCTAAACGTTATTTGACCAGTAAAAACCTACCAGACTCAGCCATTGATTTACTGGATGAAGCAGCAGCAACTGCACAAAATAAGGCAGGGCATATCGGGTTGCAAGATGAACTGAGCCCTGTCGACAATGCCTTACTGGCAGGGGACTTACAAGTGGTGTCTCGTCTGCTTGCTAAAGAGGAGGCCCCTAGTTCGATTAAGGTAACATCAGATGATGTCTTAGAGACCTTGAGTCGTCTATCTGGGATTCCTGTCAGCAAATTAAGCCGAACAGAGGCCAAGAAATACTTGAACTTGGAAGAGGAGCTTCACAAACGGGTGATTGGTCAGGATGCAGCGATTTCTGCGATTAGCCGTGCCATTCGTCGCAATCAGTCAGGAATAAGGCACCACAAGCGTCCCATCGGTTCCTTTATGTTCTTAGGCCCTACAGGTGTAGGAAAAACAGAGCTTGCTAAGGCATTGGCAGAAACACTTTTTGACGATGAGGCAGCCTTGATTCGCTTTGATATGAGTGAGTATATGGAAAAATTTGCTTCCAGTCGGCTTAATGGAGCACCTCCAGGCTATGTCGGTTA
>DIXV01000136.1:10792-18104 GCA_002436115.1 Streptococcus sp. UBA6071
CAGGATATGTCGGTTATGAAGAAGGCGGCGAGTTAACAGAAAAAGTTCGCAACAGACCCTACGCTGTGCTCCTCTTTGATGAAGTGGAAAAAGCGCATCCCGATATCTTTAATATCCTGTTGCAGGTCTTGGATGATGGGCAGTTGACAGATAGTCGAGGACGGAAGGTTGACTTTTCTAACACCTTGATTATTATGACGTCAAACTTGGGAGCGACTGCTCTTCGTGATGATAAAACAGTCGGCTTCGGGGCGAAAGATGCGAGTCTTGACCATGCGAATATGGAAAGTCGGATTTTGGAAGAGTTAAAACGACACTACCGACCAGAATTTATCAACAGAATTGATGAAAAAGTCGTCTTCCATCGCTTGTCCAATGAGGATATGCAAGTGGTTGTCAAAATCATGGTCAAACCAATCATGGCAAGCCTGAAAGAGAAGGGTGTGGCGGTTAAATTCCAGTCCTCTGCCCTAAAACACTTGGCGAAGATGGGCTATGACCCTGATATGGGGGCTCGTCCCTTGAGACGGAGACTACAGACAGAAATCGAGGATCCCTTGGCTGAAATGATTTTGCGTGGCGACTTACCTACAGGTGTTCTGTTAAAAATTGGCATGAAAGGCAAAAAGCTTACCTTTGATGTCAACGCTTGATTAAGAGAGTTTAGCAGTCGCCTGTGAGGGGCTTAGAATCCTAAACTCATCTGTGTGAGAACTAAAAAGTCTAGGGGTGATTGGCTTTTCAGAAGACCTGATAGGCTTAGGAGTGCTGAAACAATTTCCCTATTACCTGTGAAGGAGAGCTGGTGTTCAGCTCTCTTTTTTAATGCACCTTCTTGATATGGTATGCCGTGAAGTGGTTGGTAAGTCTGGGGGGAACACTTGCCTCTTCCAATTGGTGAGGCCGCTTAGAAGTCAAGAAACAAGGTCTAGACTTGCTAGTTGACAAATCCGACTACTAAAGGGGTGGATAAACTCCTTCAAGAGGGATCAACGCCTCCTAAAGGCAGAAGTATGGCTAAAAGGTTTGGTAGAAAGAAAAAAACGTTTCAATCCATGAAACGGTTTTTGGGTCATTTTTTGGGGAAAGTCCTATAGGGGACTTGAGGGGGTACGGTGTATCAGCGCATCTCAAGCCTGTTTTACTACTTTTTGAGGGTTAATAAGTTAAAACGAAGTATTTTTTCTTGCCTCGACGGATAACGGTTAGTTGTCCATCTAGCTTATCGTCGGCTGAAAGGGTGTAATCAAGATCTTGTACCCGTTCGCCATTGACATAGATGGCACCATTTGTCACATCTTCTCGTGCTTGGCGTTTGGAGGAGATAAAGCCTGCTTGGACCAAGATATCCACGAGATGGAGCGAGTCTTTATCTGTGATAGCATAGTTTGGCACACCTTTTAGACCTTGTTTAAGGGCATTGGCTGAAAGGGTTTTGATATGGCCAGAAAAGAGAGCTTCTGTAATCTGGAGAGCCTCTTGATAGGCGGCTTCCCCATGAACGAGGGTCACGACTTCACGAGCCAGCGTTTTCTGAGCTAGACGCTCATGCGGAGCGGCTTCAAAAGCGATGCGAATTGCTTCGATTTCCTCAAGGGAAAGGAAGGTGAAAATCTTTAAAAAGCGAACTGCGTCAGCATCCATAACGTTCATCCAAAACTGGTACATCTCATAAGGAGAGGTACGGTTGGCATCCAGCCAAACAGCATTTCCTTCTGATTTCCCGAATTTTTTACCTGTCGCATCAGTAATGAGGGGTACGGTGATGACATGTCCGGTTTTATCTGCCTTGCGACGTAGCAGTTCCGTTCCTGCGGTCATGTTTCCCCACTGATCAGAGCCACCGACTTGGAGGACGACATTGTGCTTATCATTGAGTTCGTAGAAGTCGTAGCCTTGCATGATTTGGTAAGCAAACTCCGTGTAAGAAATACCTGTTTCGATCCGTTTTTTAACAGAATCCTTGCTCATCATGTAGTTGACGGTGAAATATTTCCCAACATCACGAAGGAAATCAATAAAACTGATGCTGTTAAACCAATCGTAATTATTGACCATTTCAGCCTTGTTGTCCCCAGTTTCAAAATCAAGAAAACGGGAGAGTTGATTCTGGATTTTCTCAACCCAACCATCAACGGTTTCTTTTGTTTGAAGGTTCCGCTCGCTATCTTTGAAAGAAGGGTCACCGATGAGGCCTGTTGCCCCACCAACAAGGGCATAAGGTTTATGACCTGCAAGTTGTAGGCGGCGGTTCATTAGGATAGCGACCAAATGACCGACGTGTAGGCTGTCAGCAGTTGGGTCGTAACCAGTATAATAAGAAATTTGACCCTCTGTTAATGCCTTAATCAAGGCTTCTTCGTCTGTTGTTTGAAAAATCAAACCCCGAGCTTTTAACTCATCAAAAATATGCATGCCGTTTCCTTTCACTTATCAATAGTCTTCCCATTATAACACAAAATCAGAGAAAAGAGATAGGGTTGGAAAACTTTTTATAAATTTGGTATAATGTAGCAGATAAAGGAGTAAATATGCCTAAATTGAATTCTAAGCAGAAGAAAAAGGGGTCCATTGACCAGTGGAACATCCGTGACATTGGTGCGGTTACTTTGCGGGCTTTAAAAATCCTATTTAATGTCGTTTTTGTATTGGGTTTCCTTGGCCTTGTTTTTGGTGGAGGTGTGGGATTAGGCTATGTCGGTAGCTTATTTGAAGAGGTAGAACTTCCTAGTCAGGAAACCTTGGTCAACAAGGTCAGTGACGTTAGCGGGGTTTCTCAGTTGACCTATGCCGATGGGAGTCTCATTTCTGAGGTCAAGTCGGATCTTCTTCGTGAAGTCATTCCGAGTGAATCAATTTCCCAATATATTAAAAATGCTGTAATAGCCACCGAAGATGAAAATTTTGAAACGCACAAGGGTGTTGTCCCCAAGGCGGTTTTTCGTGCGGCTTTAGGGACAGTTGGTTTTGGGTCTTCTAGCGGGGGGTCAACGCTGACCCAGCAGTTGATCAAGCAGCAGGTGGTCGGTGGTGCCGTCACCTTTTCACGGAAGGTTAGTGAGATTTCGTATGCCTTGGAGCTAGAAAGGGCCTTAAGTAAAGAGGAAATCCTAACCCTCTACCTCAATGTCTCTTCTTTTGGTAGAAATCATCAGGGGCAGAACATTGCTGGAGTGGAAGAAGCAGCTAGAGGGATTTTTGGGGTCTCTGCTGCTGATCTCTCCCTTCCGCAAGCAGCTTTTCTTGCAGGTTTGCCGCAAAGTCCAATTGACTATTCCCCCTATACAGCTAATGGGGAGTTAAGGTCATCTGAAGAGATGGCTGATGGCTTGAAGCGTGCCAAGACAGTTCTTTACAGTATGTATCGGACAGGCTACCTGAATAAGGAAGAATACGAGACCTATGTCGCTTACGATATTATGCAGGATTTTCTACCGGGTCAGCCAATCACAGAAGACACAGCGGATTACCTCTACTATACCGTTGCTGATGAAGCTAAAGAAGCTCTCTACCAGTACTTGGTCGAAAGAGATGAGGTTTCAGAATTAGACTTAAGAAATGATGAGACGGTTGATGCCTATAAAAAACTAGCCGAGCAGGAGTTGAGCCAAGGGGGCTATACGGTTGAAACGACTATTAATAAAGCAGTCTATGAGGCTATGCAGGCAGTAGCTGCTAATAATTCAGGAGTGCTCCAAGATGGGACCACTGTAGTTGAGAGTGGAAATGTTCTCTTAGATAATGACACTGGCGCTGTGATTGGGTTTGTAGGGGGACTGGATTATTCAAGTAATCAAGTCAACCATGCCTTTGACACCTATCGCTCACCAGGTTCAAATATAAAACCCATATTGGTCTATGCGCCAGCTATTGATCAAGGCTTAATGGGGTCAGCCAGTATCTTGTCGAACTACCCGACGACCTATTCAAGTGGTCAGCAGATTATGCACGGCGCAAGTTCAGGGACAGGGATGGAGAATTTACAAAATGCCCTCAATTTTTCTCAAAATATCCCAGCATACTGGACCTATAAGGCTCTACAAAACTCAGGGGTAGATGTTAGTGTCTATATGGAAAAGATGGGGATTTCCATCAAAGAGTATGGGATTGAAAGTTTGCCGCTTGGTTCAGGGATTGAATTGACAGTGGCGCAGATGGCAAATGCTTACCAAGCCATTGCCAATGACGGGGTCTACCAAAAATATTACACGGTAGAAAAGATTACCTCTCGAACAGGAGAGGTGGTTTATGAGCATCAAGCCAAACCTATACAAGTCTATTCAAAACCTGCCGCAACTATTATGCAGCAGTTGTTGCGTGGCCCGATTGTTTCTAGGGCAACAACGACTTACATGACCCACTTGAGAGGTCTTAATAGTAGTTTGACCGGCCTGGATTGGATTGGTAAGACAGGTTCAACAGACTATTATACGGATGTTTGGCTTAGTCTGGCAACCCCGAGTGTCACCTTGAGTGGTTGGGCAGGTCATGATAATAACAAAGGCATGCCCTCAGATGCTGGCTATGGTAGGAACTCTCAGTACATGGCTTCTATGACAGCTGCTATCTACGCTGCGGATCCGACGGTCTTTGGAGATCTATCTGAAACCTTTAAACTAGACGAAAAGGTGATAGAGTCCACTGTTTTAAAATCAACGGGTCAGCGAGCAGGAGAAGTGACAGTTGATGGTGCAACAGTCAGTGTTGGTGGAGAGACGGTGACGAGCTACTGGGCAGTCAATGGAGCCCCTGTGACCTCTTACAAGTTTATGATTGGGGGAACAGACAGCGACTATGCTAAAGCATGGGGCAGTGTCGCTGGCAGGGTCAGCAGACAACGAACCTCAGAAAGCAACAGTTCCTCTTCTGCTGCCTCATCGACCTCCACATCATCAGAAACAAGTAGTAGCCAAGAAACCACCACGGAAACCTCTTCTGAGGAAGCGGCATCTGAGGAAGCCAACTCGGATTAACGAGTAAGGGGTAAGAGTTTTTAGAAGAGTAAACAATCCTGTATGAAGGAGGACGGAGAAATCTGTTCTCTTTTTACATATCGAAATGACGAGTCTAAAAAATCTACCGTATAGCGATTAACGAAAAAGCTTGCTTTTAGAAACAAAACATGATAAAATGGTAGAAATTATTTGTCGTTAGTTTTGTTTGAAATATTGTCCAAATAAGACTTACAGCAGTTAAATCCAACTTGATAAGGTGTGGTTTAGCTGCTCTTTTTGTGCCATTTTTAGGAAAATACTGGATTTGTTACATAAATTTAAAAATTCTAAAAATTCATCAAAAAGGCAAATGGAATCGCTCTGCTTGGCAGGGTCTAATTAAGAAAAGGAGCTAACAACTTGGCAGGACATGAAGTTCAGTACGGCAAGCACCGTACCCGTCGTAGCTTTTCAAGAATCAAAGAGGTTCTTGATCTCCCAAATTTGATTGAAATCCAAACGGATTCCTATAAGGAATTTTTGGAACGTGAGTTGAAGGAAGTTTTTGAGGATGTTCTCCCAGTATCAAACTTCACTGAGACCATGGAATTGGAGTTTGTGGGTTATGAGATGCGTGAACCCAAATACACGTTAGAAGAGGCGCGTGCGCATGATGCGAATTATTCTGCACCGATTTTTGTCACCTTCCGTCTCATTAATAAGGAGACAGGAGAAATAAAGACGCAAGAAGTTTTCTTTGGTGATTTCCCACTTATGACTGAAATGGGGACATTTATCATCAATGGAGCTGAGCGGATCATTGTCTCTCAGTTGGTGCGTTCGCCAGGTGTTTACTTTAATGACAAGACCGATAAGAATGGCAAGGTTGGCTATGGGTCAACAGTCATTCCAAATCGTGGTGCTTGGTTAGAGTTGGAGACAGATGCCAAGGATATCGCCTACACGCGAATTGACCGTACTCGGAAAATCCCTTTTACAACCCTAGTGCGTGCGCTTGGTTTCTCAGGAGATGATGAAATCTATGATATTTTCGGAGATAGCACGATTGTCCGTAATACCATTGAAAAAGATTTGCATAAAAATTTGTCAGATTCACGAACCGATGAAGCCCTCAAGGAAATTTATGAACGCCTTCGTCCAGGAGAACCAAAAACAGCTGACAGTTCTAGAAGCCTCTTGATGACACGTTTCTTTGACCCACGTCGTTATGACTTGGCTGCCGTTGGCCGTTACAAGGTGAATAAAAAACTTAATATCAAGAGCCGCCTGCTTAACCAAACCCTTGCAGAACCGTTGATTGACACGGAAACGGGTGAAATCTTGGCAGAAGCGGGAACTGTTATGACACGGGAGGTTATTGACCGACTTTCAGAAGAGTTAGACGGGGATCTAAATAAGATTGTCTATAGTCCAAATGATTCAGCAGTTTTGAACGAACCTGTTATTTTGCAACGCTTTAAGGTTGTCTCTCCTAAAGATCCAGATAGCGTGGTTCATATCATTGGTAATGGAAATCCAGACGAACGCATACGGACGATTACGCCAGCAGATATTTTAGCTGAGATGAATTATTTCCTTAATCTAGCTGAGGGTCTGGGCAAGACGGACGACATTGACCACTTGGGGAACCGTCGGATTCGTGCCGTTGGTGAACTCTTGGGAAATCAAGTTCGTATCGGTCTGACCCGTATGGAACGGAATCTGCGTGAACGGATGTCTGTTCAGGACAATGAAGTCTTGACACCGCAACAGATTATCAATATCCGCCCCGTGACAGCAGCAGTCAAAGAGTTCTTTGGGTCATCTCAGTTGTCTCAGTTTATGGACCAACACAACCCCTTATCAGAACTTTCTCACAAACGCCGTTTGTCTGCCTTAGGCCCAGGTGGATTGACACGTGACCGTGCAGGCTATGAAGTCCGAGATGTGCACTACACTCATTACGGCCGTATGTGTCCAATTGAAACGCCAGAAGGTCCAAACATTGGATTGATCAACAACTTGTCCTCTTATGGGCATCTTAATAAATATGGCTTTATCCAAACCCCTTACCGTCGTGTTGACCGTGATAAGGGTATCGTAACAGATGAGATTGTTTGGTTGACCGCAGACGAAGAAGATGAATACATCGTAGCTCAGGCTAATTCGCCACTCAAGGAAGACCGTAGCTTTGAAAATGCTATTGTGATGGGACGTCATCAAGGGAACAACCAAGAATTTCCATCAGAACAAGTTGACTTCATGGATGTTTCACCTAAGCAGGTAGTTGCCGTCGCAACAGCTTGTATTCCTTTCCTAGAAAACGACGACTCCAACCGTGCACTTATGGGAGCCAACATGCAACGTCAAGCGGTGCC
>DIXV01000136.1:18299-18542 GCA_002436115.1 Streptococcus sp. UBA6071
CCAACATGCAACGTCAAGCGGTGCCGTTGATCAACCCTAAAGCACCTTATGTGGGAACAGGTATGGAGTATCAGGCTGCTCATGATTCAGGTGCGGCAGTTATTGCCCAACATGATGGTTTAGTCGTCTATGCAGACGCAAGTAAGGTGGAAGTTCGCCGTGAAGATAGCTCGCTGGATGTTTACCAAATGACCAAATTCCGCCGATCTAACTCAGGAACAGCTTACAACCAACGGACCTTGG
>DIXV01000136.1:18737-20866 GCA_002436115.1 Streptococcus sp. UBA6071
ACTCAGGTACAGCTTACAACCAACGGACCTTGGTTAAGGTAGGCGATCAGGTAGCAAAAGGCGACTTTATCGCTGATGGTCCTTCTATGGAAAATGGGGAGATGGCCTTGGGGCAAAACCCAATTGTCGCCTACATGACTTGGGAAGGTTATAACTTTGAAGATGCGGTTATCATGAGTGAGCGTCTGGTCAAGGATGATGTCTACACCTCTGTGCATTTAGAAGAATACGAATCAGAGACACGAGATACCAAGCTGGGCGCAGAAGAAATCACCCGTGAAATTCCAAACGTTGGGGAAGAAGCCCTCCGTCATCTGGATGAGATGGGAATTATCCGAATTGGAGCCGAAGTCAAAGAAGGCGACATTTTAGTTGGTAAGGTCACTCCTAAAGGGGAGAAGGACTTGTCGGCTGAAGAACGTTTGCTTCATGCTATTTTCGGAGACAAATCACGAGAAGTTCGTGACACGTCATTGCGCGTGCCGCATGGTGCAGACGGTGTTGTCCGTGATGTGAAGATTTTCACCCGTGCAAATGGAGATGAGCTTCAGTCTGGGGTCAACATGCTTGTCCGTGTTTACATTGCTCAGAAACGTAAGATCAAGGTCGGTGACAAAATGGCTGGACGTCACGGAAACAAAGGGGTAGTCTCCCGTATTGTTCCTGTTGAAGACATGCCGTATCTACCTGATGGCACTCCTGTTGATATCATGCTAAACCCTCTTGGGGTACCGTCACGGATGAATATCGGTCAAGTTATGGAACTTCACTTGGGAATGGCTGCCCGTAATCTGGGTGTCCATATGGCGACACCAGTCTTTGATGGTGCGAGCTCAGAAGACCTCTGGTCAACGGTTCGTGAAGCAGGGATGGACTCTGATGCCAAGACGATCCTTTATGACGGTCGTACAGGTGAACCTTTTGACAACCGTGTATCTGTCGGTGTCATGTACATGATTAAACTTCACCACATGGTGGACGACAAGCTACATGCTAGATCAACAGGCCCATATTCTCTTGTTACCCAACAACCACTAGGCGGAAAAGCGCAGTTTGGTGGCCAACGTTTCGGTGAGATGGAAGTTTGGGCACTTGAAGCATACGGTGCTTCCAATGTCCTTCAAGAGATTCTGACCTACAAGTCAGATGATGTAACTGGCCGTCTCAAAGCTTATGAAGCTATTACAAAAGGAAGACCTATTCCAAAACCAGGTGTTCCAGAGTCCTTCCGTGTCCTTGTTAAAGAGTTACAGTCACTTGGTTTAGACATGCGTGTTCTAGATGAAGATGATAAGGAAGTAGAGCTTCGTGACTTGGATGAGGGCGAGGATGATGACATCATCCACGTTGATGATCTAGAAAAAGCTCGGCAAAAAGCCGCAGCAGAAGCTGCCGCAGCATTTGCAGAAGAAGACAGGAAAAAGTCTGGTAAAGAAGCTGAATAAGCTCCTTGATTCCAGTTTGACAGTAAGTATAAAGAAAGGTAATACTAGTGGTTGACGTAAATCGATTTAAAAGTATGCAAATCACTCTAGCTTCTCCGAGCAAGGTTCGCTCGTGGTCTTATGGAGAAGTTAAAAAACCTGAAACCATCAACTACCGTACATTAAAACCAGAAAGGGAAGGTCTTTTCGATGAGGTTATCTTTGGACCGACGAAAGACTGGGAGTGTGCGTGTGGGAAATACAAAAGGATTCGTTACAAGGGGATTATCTGTGATCGCTGTGGTGTTGAGGTCACTCGTGCCAAGGTGCGCCGTGAACGCATGGGGCATATCGAACTTAAGGCACCAGTTTCTCACATTTGGTATTTTAAAGGAATTCCGAGTCGTATGGGACTTACCTTGGACATGAGTCCACGTTCCCTAGAAGAAGTGATTTACTTCGCGGCTTATGTGGTCATTGACCCCAAGGAGACCCCTTTAGAGCATAAGTCTATCATGACAGAGCGAGAGTATCGTGAGCGTTTGCGGGAGTATGGGGCAGGCTCTTTCCTTGCCAAGATGGGTGCAGAAGCTATCCAAGACTTGCTCAAACAAGTCGACTTGCCAGGTGAAATTGCTAAGTTAAAAGAAGAACTCAAAACAGCATCAGGTCAAAAACGAATCAAAGCGGTTCGCCGCTTAGATG
>DIXV01000136.1:21046-21366 GCA_002436115.1 Streptococcus sp. UBA6071
ATCAAAGCGGTTCGCCGCTTAGATGTTCTGGATGCTTTCAACAAGTCAGGCAACAAGCCTGAGTGGATGGTGCTCAACATTCTACCGGTTATCCCACCAGATCTACGCCCTATGGTGCAGTTAGATGGTGGCCGCTTTGCAGCAAGTGACCTTAATGACTTGTATCGCCGTGTGATTAACCGTAACAATCGTCTGGCTCGCCTTTTGGAACTCAATGCCCCAGGGATTATCGTCCAAAATGAAAAGCGGATGCTCCAAGAAGCGGTTGATGCCTTGATTGACAATGGTCGTCGTGGCCGCCCGATTACAGGTCCAGGTAG
>DIXV01000136.1:21580-21720 GCA_002436115.1 Streptococcus sp. UBA6071
CGCCCTCTCAAATCCCTCAGCCACATGCTCAAAGGGAAGCAGGGCCGTTTCCGTCAGAACTTGCTCGGAAAACGTGTTGATTTCTCAGGCCGTTCCGTTATCGCTGTAGGGCCTACCCTCAAGATGTACCAATGTGGTGT
>DIXV01000136.1:22019-31454 GCA_002436115.1 Streptococcus sp. UBA6071
AAGGCCGCTAAGCGGATGGTTGAGCGTGGTGATGAGCGAATCTGGGATATCCTAGAAGAAGTTATCAAGGAACATCCCGTTCTCCTCAACCGAGCACCGACTCTCCACCGATTGGGGATCCAAGCCTTTGAGCCGGTCTTAATTGACGGGAAAGCCCTGCGCCTTCATCCGCTTGTCTGTGAAGCCTACAATGCCGACTTTGATGGTGACCAAATGGCGATCCACGTGCCGCTTTCAGAAGAAGCACAAGCAGAAGCCCGCATCTTGATGTTGGCAGCAGAACACATCCTTAATCCCAAGGACGGAAAACCAGTTGTAACCCCATCTCAGGATATGGTTCTAGGGAACTACTATCTCACCATGGAAGATGCTGGTCGTGAAGGAGAAGGAATGGTCTTTAAAGATGCAGATGAGGCTATTATGGCTTATCGCACAGGCCATGTTCACCTGCACAGCCGAGTGGGTATTGCAACAGACAGCTTAGATAAGCCTTGGTCTGCCAAGCAAAAACACAAGGTTATGATGACCACTGTTGGGAAGATTCTCTTCAATGCGATTATGCCAGCTGAATTGCCTTACCTACAAGAGCCAACAAACAGCAATCTGACAGAAGGGGTACCAGATAAGTATTTCTTACCACTAGGTGCGGATATCAAAGCTGAGATTGCTAACCTAGAGCTTAATCAACCCTTTAAGAAGAAAAATCTGGGGAATATTATTGCAGAAATTTTCAAACGTTTCCGCACGACAGAAACCTCTGCCCTACTTGACCGCCTGAAAGATTTGGGTTACTACCACTCAACATTAGCTGGTCTGACCGTAGGAATTGCCGATATTCCAGTCATCAACGATAAAGAGAGCGTGATTTTAGAAGCCCATGATAGGGTGGATATGATCAGCAAACAGTACCGTCGTGGTCTTATCAGTAATGAAGAACGCTATCATGCCATTACAAGTACGTGGCGTGAAACCAAGGAAGTTCTTGAAAAACGCTTGATTGACAAACAGGACCCTAAAAACCCAATCGTTATGATGATGGACTCAGGTGCCCGTGGGAATATTTCAAACTTCTCTCAATTAGCGGGTATGCGGGGACTCATGTCAGCGCCGAATGGGCGTATCATGGAATTGCCTATCCTGTCTAACTTCCGAGAAGGGCTTTCTGTACTCGAGATGTTCTTTTCTACCCATGGTGCCCGTAAGGGGATGACGGATACCGCCCTCAAGACGGCGGACTCAGGTTACCTGACGCGTCGTTTGGTTGACGTGGCACAAGACGTTATTATTCGAGAAGATGATTGTGGCACAGACCGTGGCTTAGACATCACCTCTATCACAGATGGGAAAGAGATGATTGAACCGTTAGAAGAACGGTTGCAAGGACGTTATACGAAGAAGACTGTTAGACACCCTGAGACAGGGGACGTTATCGTAGCAGCTGATCAGTTGCTGACAGAAGACCTTGTCCGTCAAATCGTTGCGGCTGATGTTGAGCAAGTGACTATTCGCTCCGTCTTTACTTGTAATACGCGGCACGGCGTTTGTCGTCACTGTTATGGAATCAACCTAGCGACAGGGGACTCTGTTGAAGTGGGTGAAGCCGTCGGAACAGTTGCTGCCCAATCCATTGGGGAACCAGGAACACAGTTGACCATGCGGACCTTCCACACAGGTGGTGTGGCCTCTAATACGGATATCACCCAAGGTCTCCCTCGTGTCCAAGAAATCTTTGAAGCCCGTAACCCTAAAGGGGAAGCGATTATCACAGAGGTTAAAGGAGTGGTTACAGATATCGAGGAAGATCCTGCAACCCGAACCAAGAAAGTCTTTGTTTCAGGACAAACGGGTGATGGGGAGTATGTGGTTCCTTATACCGCTCGGATGCGAGTAGAGGTTGGAGATATGGTCAACCGTGGGCAAGCTCTTACGGAAGGGTCGATCCAACCAAAACACTTGCTGGAAGTGCGTGATGTCTTATCAGTAGAAACCTATCTCTTGTCTGAGGTTCAAAAAGTGTACCGTAGCCAAGGGGTAGAGATTGGAGATAAGCATATCGAGGTTATGGTTCGCCAAATGCTTCGTAAAGTGCGTGTTATGGATCCAGGAGATACAGAACTTCTCATGGGAACCCTCATGGATATTACAGACTTTACAGATGCCAACCGAGAAGTGGTAATCTCAGGGGGTATCCCAGCGACTGCTCGTCCAGTCCTTATGGGAATTACCAAGGCTTCTTTAGAGACCAACTCCTTCTTATCTGCGGCTTCTTTCCAAGAAACAACGCGTGTCCTTACGGATGCTGCTATCCGTGGAAAACGTGACCATCTCTTGGGACTTAAGGAAAATGTTATCATTGGTAAGATTATTCCAGCAGGAACAGGTATGCTACGTTATCGGAACTTAGAGCCTCAGGCGGTTAATGAGCATGATGGCGTTGATCTAGAAGAGGAAGTTGTTACCGAAACAGTAGAATAAGATAGGGATTAGGGCGAAGATCTATCCCTCTAAAAAAAGACGAACACGGTTGAGGTCAGTTATTTCTGACGGAGGCTTGTTCGTCTTTTCGTTTTGTCAGCGCTCGGCAAACACTATTCTTATAAATAGGTGAAAAGGGGAGAAAAGATGGGGAATTCCGATAGATACCTATCAGTGAATCCCCTAAACCAAGGCACCCAGAGATGGTGTGGCAGTTAAAGCCTTCTAAAGAAAGTAATGCAGGCATCTGGGAGGCAGTTTTTTTGCCTCATAATCCTTTCGAATTCGGATAAGGCTAAAAAGAAATATTTTTAAAAAAATTCCCTAAAAAAGAATTGACTTTTTTAATTCTATATTTTATAATAATTAGTATAAAACTATTTTTAAGGAGAATGATATGTCAAGAATTAAATTGACCCCTGAAGAGCTGCGGACCTCCGCTGGTAAATACACTACAGGTTCCGAAGATATTACTCGAGTTTTAACCGACTTGACGAATGAGCAAGAAACGATCCGTTCAAACTGGGAAGGTACTGCTTTCCAAAGTTTTGACAATCAATTCAACGAATTGAAACCAAAAATTCAAGAATTTGCTCAACTACTTGAAGATATCAACCAACAACTTAACAAGGTTGCTGAAATCATTGAGACAACTGATGCAGACATTGCAGCACAAATCGGAGGCTAATTTCCGATAGTAAAGGAAAGGCAAGTCCTTTCCTTTTTAAGTTATGTAGCATAAATAAAGGGATAAAGGGAAATAGGACGTTTATGAAACGAAATGGTATTGAATTACTGAAGATAATTGCAGCAATTTTACTTTTTGCTGCGGGGATACTTTTTATCAGTTTTCAAATTTCACAAAATCAAAAAGTCGCTGAGACGATCGAAACGCAACAGGAGAGCAAGCTCGCTATTGCTGTTGTTAATGAGGATCAAGGTGGTGAATTTGAGGGTCAGGAGTATGAGCTCGGCAAAAACTATGTCACTCATCTTTCAAAAGATTTGACCAATGAGTGGACATTGACAACCAGAAGTGTTGCTGAGAAAGGATTAGAAAGTGGAGACTACCAATTAGTGGTCTATATCCCTAGTAATTTCTCCCAAAAAGTTGTGGATATTAATGCGACAGCTCCTGAACAAGCCACAATTACCTATAAAGTCAACTCGAATGGCAATGCGACTATTGAAAACATGGCCAACCAAGTTGGAAATCGCATCGTGACCGAATTAGATCAACAGTTGGTCGGCGTCTTTATGGCCAGCATTTTAAACAACCTCTATCAGGCACAGCAAAATGTGAAGGCAGTGGTTGACACTCAAGCTGTTAATATCGGTAATTATCAAAGTACTGTCGTGGATGTGGCAGGGAGATTCCGCTCTAGTCTGCCGAATTTGCTGACATCAGCTCAAGCCTCAGCTTCTACCAATAATCAGCTCATTAACAGCCTGACCAACTCTGTTTCTCTTTTTGATGGTCTTTCGACGAGCCAAACCGATTTTAGCACGAGTCTAACGGATTTGATGGCTCAACGTGAGGCAGGGACAACCAGTTATGGCGAATTCGTCTCCCAACTCTTAACCATGAACAACTTGGTCGGACAGACCCAGGACCTCTATAGCCAAATTCGGGCGAATCAGGTTGCTCTAGGGACTGGTTTGAGTGTTGATGACCCAGGGACTTTGGAAATTGAAGGTCTACGAACAGCGGTTACAGACCTCCAATCTAAAAAAGGCCAACTCAGCAAGCAAATTGACGAAGCGACGGCATCAGTCATTAAAGAATTAGCCATTTATTATGGGATTGATACCACCAACAAGTCGACTGAGGAAATTGAACAAGAACTTGACCAATTAACCCTCAAAGAATTTATCGCCCGCTATGCTCCGGGGACAAACTTAGAGTCAGACCTTGCAACTGCCAAGACTGATTTGTCCGTTATAACAGCTCAGTTGATACAAGCTCAGACGGCATTGACGACTTATGAGACCAGACTGTCCCAAGAAGTGAAGTCAGGTAGGATTCAATTGCCTTCTGGTCAGTATAATGGCGCAACCGTAACCGTTGTATCGAATTCTCCGGATATTGCGATCCTAACACCAAGCTTTACGCTTTCAGGGACTGCCTCAGCAGTGGACTACCAATACCGAGTGACAGCGGCACCATCATCTCCGAGCAGCGGAGCGACTATTACCGTCACCATTACTTTAGCTAGCACGGGCTCAGGGACTACCTCTGGGATGTCCTCTAGAACTGGCGAAGCAACGATCGTTCCACTGACGTCATCTTCTAGCACGGATCCGTCTAGCAGTTCAAGCACGAGCGGCTCTTCTAGCACAGATCCTAGCACAGACCCTAGTGCCTCGACAGATCCGTCATCATCAACATCAGGCTCAGGGTCTACGACAACACCGGGTGGAGGTACGACCGTTACCCCTCCTGCGACGGCTAACACACTGATTTTCGAGGACTCGGCAGATTACTCTAGTTATGCCAGCATAGAGTACCAAAACTTGGTCGATAGGCGTAACAAACTGAGAACTCAGGAAGAAGCACAAGAGAAGTTAGTCGCTACACAGGAAAAATTGGTGAATAGCCTCAATGATCCTGTGGTGGCAACCCTCAAGCAAAACATTAAAAATGCCTTTCTCCCAATAAAAACAAACCTTGATGGCAATGCGACAACGACAGCTTCAGTGGAAGCTTCTATTGCCAATTTGTCCAAACAGATTGATGCTGTTGAGGCACAGACCCTCGCAGGTTACACGGAAATCACGAATTTGCTGAATCAATATGAACAGCAAGTTGGTTCTCAGGCGGCATCTGTCTTGGAGGCGCAAACCAGTGATGAAGCCAATCAAACAGGAACGACTTCTGCCTTGTCTGCCTTATCACCAGCTTTTTCAAGCTTAACGAGTGCTTCACAGTCTGCTAGAGATGATTCTGCGTCCAATGTGACCTCTGCAGAAAGTGTTCGTGACCTTTTGACCAACTTTGAAGGTGACATTTCAGAAGCTGAAAGCACAACGGATAATCTAGCGACAGATGCGACTAGCTTATCAACGGCCTTCAATGATGAACTGTCTAAAAATCAGGACTTTGTTGGTTCTTTTGTCAAGGTGCTGAATAATGCCTATAACAACGGTGTGCCAAATGAAGAACTCTTGAAATTCTTGTCTAGCCCGATTACACAGTCAGCTCAAGCGACTCGTGCAACGGCGAACGTTTATAAACCGTTCACTTGGGTACTACTAATGGCTATTATGGGGCTCTTTACGGCTTATCTCTTTAGCAATAGTCAGGTATTCCAGACCACGATGAACAAGTTTTCAACTTCTGAAAATGCCTTCCTTCGTGCAGGCTCCAAGACCGTTATTGTCAGTCAAATGCTGACCCTTATCCTTGGCTTGACCATTGGTGTTCTTTCTCTGGACCAACTCCAAATCTCAGGGGCTTACAGTGTACTTTGGGTATTTAGTGTTATTGCCATGACCATGTTCTTAGCCCAATGGCTTTATCTGATACTCAAGCATTTCAAAGCCTTTGGTATGGGAGTTGCGCTCTTCATCTTGATTTCTTATATTTACTTGACCAGTGCTATCGGAACAACAGCCTCCTTGAGTGGTTTACCACTTGTGATGCGCAATATCAATATCTTATCTATCTTTGAGAACCTCTTATCAGGATTCTTTATCAAAGAACCAATCGCACTTTGGCAAGTCTTTCTCATTATGGTGGGTCTAGCCATAGGCGTTATCCTAGGGATTTTTGTGAAAGAAAAACAAGTTGAGGAAAACTAAAATGATAAACTGGTGGAAGTTCGGGCTTGGATTCGTTTTATTGGGAATCCTAGCGCTAGGGATGGGAGCCGAGAGGCAGGTGTCTGCAACGGCAACGTATAACAATGACTTTGTCCTTGACTCCGAGCGTCTGGAGCAAGGGGAACGTTCCAATACTTCTGAGTCTACAGACACTTCCGACCTTTTTAATCAAGAGTTGAACGATAAAATTAATGCCTATGAAAAAGGGCAACTAGAAGAAAATACCCAAGAGCTTGACAGTCTCTTTTTAGAAGAAGCTGTTGAGCCAGAGGATTCAGGAACAGATGAGCTCTTCACAAGTAGCGAGAGCGATTCAACAATATCTTACGCGACAAAAACACAGACAGAAGAGGATACACAGGACTACAGCCTCCTTTTCTATCTCCTCCTAGGAGGCGTCTTGATTGCTGGGTTTGTCTACGTGATTTATATCTTTTTAAGAGGTGAGGGATGAAAGATAGCCATATCAATGTAACCATCACTGGCGGAGCTCTTTCCAAGGAAAGTTATGATATGCGGATTCCTCGAACGATTGAGACCAAGCGGTTGATTTTAGAGTTGGAGAAGATTTTTAAACGCCAACTCTGCAAAAAAAAATACCAGCTTCGTGTTGTCAATAAAGGATTTGTTTTAGATGAGGGGAAATACCTATCAGACTTTCTTATAACGGATGGAGACACGATTGAAGTGATGGAGAATTAAGGATGGGAGAAAAGATGATGCAGTTTGAGACCTATAGCTTCGAGAAAATAGTAGAAGACCAGACGGTCACGATCAATCAGAAGCGCTCAGACATTAATTTTCAGGATTTGGCACGGGTCAAAATGTTGGAACTCAACCACCCGCAACTCTTAGAAACAAAGATTTCTTGGGATGAAGACAAGGTGATTTACCAATTTTCTCTCCCTGCTCTTTCCTTGACTTGGGAGGCATTAGAAAAGCGGTCGATTTCGGAACGGTTACGGATCTTTCTGAATTGTCTGAAAATGAAAGACCTTTTGGATTTGGATTTGACCTTCTTTTTGTCACCAGAAAATGTCGTCCTTGATCTTAATGGCAACCCCAAGCTTCTCTATAGAGGACTCAAGGGGCTACAAGCTCCTTTTGAGATGACGGCGGACCTGCTTCTTCGTCAATTAAAGAGTTTGATGGTTGCCCATTTTTCAGGTCAAGACTTCAATACCCTCTATAATGGAGGATTAGAAGTGCCTACTAAGGACACCGCCTTTGTACAGAAAGTTAAGACGGCTAAGACCCTGGAGGACTTGCACCAGCTGATATTAACGGATTATCAAGAGGCTGTTCAAAAAGAAGCCCTGACCATGGAGGCAGTGCCTAAGGTTCGCTTTAAGCTCTACCGTAGTTTAACGCTGGTTTTTGGGATTTTAGCCCTCCTCTTTGTTATCCCTTTGGGCTACTATGCCTTTATCTATGCCCCCTTTCAGGAGACAATGTTAAAAGCGGATACCGCCTTTCTAAAAGTAGACTATAGCAATGTTGTGGAAGTTCTTGAGGATGTTCCTGTTGAAAGCTTACCGAAGAGTCAGAAATACCTCTTGGCCTATTCGCATGTCCAACTGCTGGACATGGCTAAGGAAGCGCGTCAAAGTGTCTTAAACAGCGTGGAAATGATCTCGGACGACCGGGTTTTAGCCTACTGGATTTACGACGGACGGGGAGAGTTTGATGAGTCCTTGGATTTAGCCAAGCAGATGCAAGACTACCGATTGATTATCTATGCCTTAAACAAAAAGCTTGATCAGGTTCGAAACGACAGTAGTCTGGATGGCGCAAGCCGTGAGGAAGAAACGACCAAGCTTCAAGAGGAACTAAACAAGTACAATGAATTGCGCAATGAATTGCGAGATGAGATTGCAGCTAGTGAGTCAAGCGCCGATACAACCGATGAAGAGACAGCGACATCAACTAGCAAAGAAGAATAAGGAAATAGGAGTCCTCTGAGAAGAGAAATGACAGTATGACAAAACAGTTAATCCTTTATGCCGGTCACTACCGTTATAGCCATATCCTAGCCACACAAACGCCGTTTGTTGTGGCTAAGTCTGGTTTAGCCGACTTAGAAATTCCACACTTGAGAGTTGATAAGCTGGTCTTTCGTTTGACAGAAGATCAGGTAGAGGTGACCATAGACGGGGAGACACAACTCCTTTCGGACTATTCTGAAAACGTGGCTGGTCTTAAGGTCTATGTGGCTGATCTGTCAGAACGCAGCATCTATGACTTGCTGACGATAAAGCACGTGAGTGTCGGTGCATCAACTGCCAATACCTTGGTGCTAGAAGGCATCAAACAAGACCCTGGTTTGGTTCTGGTTCAAGAGGGTGGTACTTGGTCTGTTGTAGCAAGTAGCACGTCAATCTACCTTAATAATAAACGGGTGATTGTCTTGCCACACACTCTAAGGTTTGGGGATGAGATTAGTTTTGCCGGCCTTGTCCTTAAGCACTTTGGACAAGAACTCTGGGTGAGTGGAGCTGCTAGCCGTAGCAGTCAACTGGTTGAAAAAACGACCTCTCTTTACCATTTTTACGAGGGCTACCCGGACTACCACCGTTCCCCACGTATTATCTATCGGGAGCCTGAGGACAAGGTGACGATTAAGGGGCCAACAGAGCCTCCTCGAAAGCCGACCAATCAGCTTTTACGGGCGATTGTTCCTCCCCTTGTTATGGTTGGTATGGTGGTGCTTCTCTCCTTTATCCAGCCTCGGGGGATTTATATCTATATCATGATTGTCACCTCTATTGTGACGGTCATCTTCTCCGTTAGCAATTATTTCAAAAACCGTAGGGAATACAAGGAAAACTTGGTGGAGCGAGAGGTTCTGTTCAGGGAATACCTGATGGACAAGTCTCAAGACCTTTATCAGTTGGCAGAAAAACAGCGGCAGGGTCAGCTCTACCATTACCCGACAGTGGCTGAACTGGCGGACATGGCTAGCCGTTATGACCACCGCATTTATGAGAAGACGCCTTTGCAGTTTGACTTTCTCAGTTTTCGTTTGGGTCTGGGGGAGCGAAAAGCCTCCTTCCAGCTCTCTTACCCGCCTTTGGATAAGGAAAAGAAGTTAGACGACTTGGAAAAGGAAGGTCTGGCTCTCTATGATACCTACCGCAA
>DIXV01000115.1:0-1468 GCA_002436115.1 Streptococcus sp. UBA6071
TTGTTGGGAAACAACTCCTTCTGTTACTGCTGACAGCTGCACGCGGATTTGCTCCTGTTGTTCTGCTGGAAAGACATCGATGATCCGGTCCATTGTGTTGACTGCTCCAACGGTATGGAGTGTTGACAGCACTAAGTGACCGGTCTCGGCTGCCCTAAGGGCAATCTCAATGGTTTCCTTATCCCGCATTTCACCGACCAGAATAACATCTGGGTCTTGACGAAGGGCTCCACGAAGCGCATTTCCAAAACTTTGCGTATCCGCACCTAATTCTCTTTGGTTAACCAAACACTTGTTATGGTTGTGCATGTACTCAATCGGGTCTTCGATGGTGATAATATGCTCATCACGTAACTTATTCATGTAATTGATCATGGTAGCCAAGGTGGTTGACTTACCACTTCCTGTCGGACCCGTTACTAAGATTAGGCCACGCCGCTTTTCAGCTAATTTTCGAATAACTGGAGGAAGTCCCAGACTTTCCATAGATGGAATTTCTTTTGGAATGACCCGCAAGGCAATCCCGCAGTTGTTCTTTTGCTTGTAGACATTGACCCGTAAACGATAGCCACTTTCAACCTCGTAAGCACAGTCAACTTCTCCTGCTTCCAAGAGGTGTTGGACCTGCTTATCCGTCAAAAGAATCTTCGTAAAGGCTACTGTTTGCGCATTGGTCATTTTCTCAGGTGTGATGGGAGTCAACTTCCCATGCAGACGCATGGTTGGTTCTGCACCCACCGCAAAGTGAATATCTGATGCTCCTGCCTCAATCGCTTGATTGATTAAGTCATCTAAAATCATCCTAAACTTCTCCTTCCAGACTAAAGGCAATCTTCATTGCTTCTTCAATCGTTGTAATCCCCTTTTTCGCTGCATCAATCGCTTCTTCAGCCAGATCTCGCATCCCATTTTTCTTGGCCTGAGCTCTGATATCTGACGTTGTAGCGCCTGAGTTGATTAACCCTCTAATCTCCTTGGTAACTGCCATAACCTCATGGATGGCAATACGACCATGAAATCCTGTGCCGCTGCAATTGTTACATCCTGTCCCTTTGTAGAGGGTATCTCCTTGATGGATTTCATTGCTTGCGTACTGTTTTCCTTGGACAGTATAGGGTACTTTACACTTGGTACATATCCGCTTAATCAACCGTTGGGCAATGATGCCGACAGTGGCAGTTGATACTAGATAAGGCTTGATGCCCATATCCACCAGACGATTGACGGTTGAAGCCGTATCGTTGGTATGGATCGTTGACAGCACGACGTGGCCGGTGATCGCCGCACGTACTGCAATACTAGCTGTTTCTTCATCCCGGATTTCCCCCAAAAGGACGATATCTGGGTCCTGACGCAAGATACTTCGCAAACCGCTGGCAAAGGTAAGCCCTGCCTTGGTATTAACCTGCACTTGATTGACACCGTCTAAACGGTACTCCACGGGATCCTCAACGGTGATAATATTTTT
>DIXV01000115.1:1656-12567 GCA_002436115.1 Streptococcus sp. UBA6071
GGTACTCCACGGGATCCTCGACGGTGATAATATTTTTACCCACATCATTAAGTTCTCGAAGAGCTGTGTAGAGCGTCGTCGTCTTACCACTTCCTGTTGGACCTGTCAGCAAGATGATGCCTTCAGGCGCCTTTAAAATGTCATCGAAGATTTTCTCATTGATCGCTGAGAAGCCAAGTTCTTCCTTGGTGAGCAAGGTAGCATTCCGATTTAAAATCCGAATAACAATCTTTTCACCAAAAACCGTTGGCAATACGGAAACCCGAAGGTCTACCTCTCGGCCATCTACAATCGTCTCGATCCGTCCATCCTGAGGGATACGACGTTCTGTAATATCAAGTCCACTCATGATTTTAATCCGAGTTGCTATCGCTGAGATCGTGTTAGCTTTCAACTGCATGTTTTCAATCAGCGTACCATCTACCCTAAATCGGACACGCACGACCTTTTCAAAAGGTTCTATATGAATATCACTAACCCGAGTCTTAATAGCTTGACTGATAATAGAGTCAATCAAACGGACAACAGGAGCGTTCTTGATCGCCAAGTCCTCTTCTGCATCGCCTTCATCAAAGCCTAAACCTTCGATTTCGGTCGCTGCCTTCTGAGCAACATCTCCTTGTGAGTAGTATTGATTGATACAGTTTTGAATCTCATCACGAAAGGCGACATAGGCCACAACTTTCATCTTTGAGACGATCTTGACATCTTCTAAGGCGACATAGTTGTTTGGATCTGCCATCGCAACGATAAGTTGTGGTTCTTGATCCTCGGTATAGCCGACAGGGATTAAACTGTGCCGTCTAGCAACCTTCTCTGACACCTTATTGATCGCATTTTTATCAATGGCGAATTGTGATAGATTTACATAAGGAGTTCTATAGTAGTAGCCTAAGACCTTTAGCAGGTCTTCTTCTTCAACATAGCCCTTCTTGAGTAAAAATTTTTCGAGCGGCGTATCCGTTTCTTGCATCCCTTCAAGAATTTCTTCTTTTTGTTGCACAGTAATGAAACGGAATTTGAGCATAATGTCAATCAAATCCACAGTACTCTATCCAACTTTCTTTTCTCTTTTCGAATAATATGTTATGTCTCTTATGTTTTCCTGCAAGCCTCTGACCATCCTAAAAGTCAGATAAGTGCTTGCCGTTTTTGTATGAAGTATCCTAAGCTTCTACATAATCAACATATTAAAGGAAAACTGCCTTTCTCAAGGTCACTTTGTCCTTAACTAAATTTAGTCTCTTAAGCTTGGGTTACCCAAGCTTCTGTTAAAAGACTGACACACCACTCTCTGAGAAAGTTGTTCTCAAGTTGTCCTGTAAAGATAAGCATTATGGTCGCCGAAAAATCATTTTCAAGCTATCCCATGATCCTATCTCTTAGCTTCACCATCTCCAAAGCGAATCCTAAGAGCATTTACAAAAAAAGTGGTTTTTCTGAAAAAACATTGATACATCAAGTATTTTCAAGTATAAACTGTTTCTAAAACTCTTTTCATTTCATACCTAAAGTCGTTGGATGCTTCCAACCTTTTTCAAATCTCACCATAATTATAATACTATATATTAAAAAAATAATCAAGCCTTTTTGCTTAATATTAAGCTTACTTTAAGAAACTTGTGAAACTGTTGATAGACAAGACTTTAAGCTGCTTTTCTACCCTCTTTCCTTAAAAAAATTTAACATTTTTGTAACGTTTCCTTAAAGTTTCCTTAATCTTTCCTATCATTATTCTAATATTCTACTGTCTTTTTTCTTTTTTTCAAGTAATTTGCTCATAAAAAAGAAATTTAAAAAGAGACACCTAAAAAGGCTAGGAAATCCTATGCCTTTTCATCTATTCTACCTTATCACTGCTAAAGGGTTTAGAAACCTTCAACGTTTGTGTAGATTTTTTGAACATCTTCATCGTCTTCCAAAGCTTCATAAAGCTTTTCAAAACTCGCTAAGTCGTCTCCTTCTAAAACGACTTCTGATTGGGGAATCATTTCCAACTCCGTTACTTGAAACTCCTCAACCCCGTTTTCACGCAGGGTTTCCACTGCTTTGTGCAAGTCTGTTGGCAAGGTGTAGACAGTAATCGTGCCATCCTCTGCTTCAACATCATCAACTTCCACATCAGCATCTAGCAAGAGCTCAAACATACTATCGCCATCATCTCCTGCAAAAACGATGACCCCTTTATTATCAAAAAGGTAGGCAACTGATCCTGATGCACCCATGTTTCCCCCATTTTTGCCAAAGGCTGAGCGAACATTAGCAGCAGTGCGGTTAACGTTATTGGTCAAGGTATCTACGATTAACATAGCGCCATTTGGACCAAAGCCCTCGTAACGCCCTTCTGTGAAGGTCTCATCAGCAGATCCCTTAGCCTTATCAATCGCCTTATCAATGATGTGTTTAGGTACTTGTGCTTGCTTGGCACGATCCATAACGAAGCGAAGGGCGCCGTTAGTTTCTGGATCTGGATCCCCTTTTTTAGCAGCGACATAGATTTCGACTCCAAATTTTGCATAAACTTTTGAATTAGCGCCATCTTTGGCGGTTTTTTTGGCAACAATGTTTGCCCACTTGCGTCCCATAGGGTGACTCCTTCTTTATTCTTTGCTAATTATTATACCACACTATGGAAAAATGTCGAACCACTGAGCATAACCTTCCTATATTACTTCTCTTTTACGACGAGGACTCCGTATCAAAAGCTAGCCCTAAGTTTAAACAAAGCCGCTAGAGAAGACATCCTCACGAAGTAGTAGGGCAGCGAATGGCAAAACTTCCAAAACCTAGCGATTCTGGAAGCTTTAAACTTATGTACGCTCAGTGATCAGCAACTGACCATCCGTCATCTGAGCAAGCAAGTGCTTGACGTTGATATTATCTAAGTAGAAATCCGTCACCTTATCTCGGATTTGGCTTTCAATCACTCGGCGAAGGGGGCGAACGCCCAGAGCTTGGTCATAACCTTCCTCAATGAGGTAAGCCTTAACGTCATCCGTCACTTCTAGGTCAATTCCCTTCTTAGCGATGGTTTGGTTAACTTCAGCTAGGAGCAAATTGACGATTGCCTTCAAATCTTCCTTACTCAAGTGGGTGAATTCAATCACGCCATTGAAACGGTTGAGGAATTCTGGGCGGAAGTATGGGGCAATTCTATCCATAATAGCTAGACCCTTGTCTGCTTCTCCTACCAGTGAGTCATTGCCAAAGCCTGCATTAGAGGTCGCAATGATGACGGTATTTTTGAAGTTTACCGTATTTCCTTGCCCGTCTGTCAACCGACCATCATCTAAAACTTGAAGGAGCAGGGTAATCACTTGCGGATCTGCTTTTTCAATCTCATCTAAGAGGATGATGGCGTAAGGATTGCGACGCACTCGTTCAGTCAAGGTGTTAGCATTGTCATCATAGCCGACATAACCTGCTGTTATGCCGATCAATTTGGAAATGGCTGTCCGATCTGAAAACTCAGACATGTCCAAACGAATAATCGCTTCTTTTGAACCAAACAGATCAACCGCTAATTGTTTGGCTAGTTCTGTCTTTCCGACACCTGTCGGCCCCACAAATAGAAAGCTGCCAATCGGACGATTCCCCTCGTCAAAGCCTGCACGATTTCGACGAATCGCACGGCAAACTGCTTCCACCGCTTCGTCCTGACCGATAACCTTTTCCTTCAAACGCCGATCCATTTCCTTAAGACGCTCAATATCGGATGAGCCCATCTGAGAAACAGGGATCCCTGTTAGGCGTTCAACGGATTTGGCTATATCGTTAACACGCGCGACCACTTTTTGGTTTTCTGTATGGTTGTCAATTTGTTTTTGCAAGTCGTCTATTTTTACTTTTTCCTCAAGGGCGGCCTCATAATCTTCCTTGTCCGCTGCTGCTTGTTGGCGGTTTTTAGCAGCTGTGATTTCTGCTTCCAAGGTTTTGACATCAGTTGCAGGGTGTTGGGCGGCTAAATGGGCAGAGGTCACATCGACCAAGTCAATGGCTTTATCAGGCAAGGCCCGTTGTGGGATGTACTGAATGCTATAATCTACAGCCGCTTTTAAGACCTCATCTGGTAATGACACATTATGATGCTTTTCGTACAGTTCTCGAATTCCTTTTAGAATATGAAAAGTATCTTCTGCAGAAGGGGCATTGACTTTTACTTCATTGAAACGGCGTGCTAGGGCTGCATTTTTATGAATGGTGTTTCGGTATTCATCTTGAGTCGTTGCTCCGATAACCGTTAATTCTCCACGAGATAGGGCTGGCTTAAGAATATCAGCTAACCCCTTAGAACCTGAGTCTCCACCCGTACTTCCTGCGCCTAAAATCTGGTGAATTTCATCAAAGAAGAGAATGATACGGCCTGATGCTTTCACCTCTTTGATAAGGTTTTGAATCGTTTCCTCAAATGAGCCACGGTACTGAGTGCCAGCTTCCAAACCAGAGATGTCAATGGAGATGATTTCTTTATTTTTAATGGCTGCTGGTACATTACCATGAATAATCGCTTGAGCTAAGCCTTCTACTACAGCAGTTTTTCCAACTCCTGCATCTCCCACCAGTACAGGGTTATTCTTAGTACGTCTGGCAAGGATTTCAGCGGTATCTTGGATCTCTTTATTGCGCCCAATAACAGGATCCAGCTTGTTTTGGCGAGCTTCCTCGGTTAAATTTCGTCCCAATCTGGCTAAAACACCATCTTGTGGGACAAGTTGTTCTTGAGTTTGGATGGTTTGCTCAGACTCCGCCTGAACATTTGGCAATTTTCCTGTCTGACGAAACTGCTGGAACTCTTCAGGAGACACCTCACGCCCGTTAATCCGATAGCGACGTGTTTCCGCATTAAATCCTCCCATATTGCCCATCAACTGGTTGAAGATGTCATCCATATTATTAAAGTTATTAAAATGATCGTTCATCTGCTTCTCCTTTTATAAAAACAGTTTTTAGTTTGACTAATACTGACCTATTATTTAAAAAATAAAGAAGCAAGATTAGTCAAACTTCGTAGGGTGTCCATTTATGATGTAAGGATGTTATGGGATTGTTACCTCCTTTTTCTTCCTTATGCTTTTATTATACCTCATTGGTCAGGAAAGGTCAATAAAAACTTTGACCTTTTTTGATTATTTCTGCCAAAAATAGAGAGACTATCACAAGTCTCTCTGCTCTATTGGTTTCTTCTATTGTTCTCTTACTTTTTAGAGGAGGTGTGGGTAATGGCATCCACCATTAAGTTGTGCTTTTCAAACTTTTTCTGAAGCAACTCCAAATCAATATCTCCATCAATTTGCACCTCGACAACAACCTTACCATTTTTATAAGGAATATTAACCGTGTGTGAAATATTAAGATTTTCTTCGACAATCAAGTGAATAATCTGCTCTAAGACACCGATACGGTCATCTGCAATCAAGCGAACCCTTATCCCATCTTCACCGTAACCAGAGACTTCCAGAAAGGCTTTGAAGACGTCTTTATCTGTAATGATGCCGCTAATCTTACCATTATCGACAACTGGCAAGACCCCGATTTTTTCGTGCAACATCAGAGCGACCGCATCTTCTAGACTAGCTTCCTTAGAGACCGTTACGACATCCTTAATCATGACCTGTCCGACTTTCGTCTTATTAAGCAGGTAGTTCATTTCATAGATAGACAGAGTCGTTGCCTTGGAAGGTCTGGCCTCAGCAAGAGTTCCTTCGGTAACCAAGCCAATCAAGGTGTCATTTTCAATTACAGGAAGGCGATGAATGCCCTTCTCCCGCATTATATCTGTTGCGTGAGCTACTGTTGTCTCAGGACTAACATAGAACACTTTTTTAGTCATAAAATCTTTTACTGCCATAGGTTTCTCCTCCTTACAATTACTAAGACTAGTATAGCACTTTAAACGTGGTTTTGCCATTGATATCAGCAGTTTGACCACATCAATTCCAAGAACGAGGGAAGGACTCCCCTCTTTTGGATCAATACTTTTAAAAAACGACTAGATAGTCGTTTATAAGCTGTCTATTTAGCCACCCAGATAAGCTTTTCGAACCTCATCCGATGCCAAGAGTTCTTCTCCTGTCCCTGATAATACCACACTACCAGTCTCCAGAACATAGCCACGATCAGAAATCGACAGTGCCATGTTGGCGTTCTGCTCAATCAGAAGAACAGTTGTTCCCTGTCTTTGAATATCTTGGATAATATCAAAAATTTCACGGATAAAGATGGGTGCTAGCCCCATTGACGGCTCATCCAAAAGGAGAAGCTTAGGGGTTGACATAAGAGCACGTCCCATGGCCAACATTTGTTGTTCCCCCCCTGAGAGAGTAGCCGCATCTTGGTGTTTTCGTTCTTCTAAACGCGGAAAGCGTTCAAAAACATTTCTAAGATTTGTTTGATTTTCTTCACGATCTTTCTTGAGGAAAGCTCCCATCTCCAAGTTTTCCAGAACGGTTAAACCTGGAAAAACATGACGCCCTTCTGGAACTTGAGATAAGCCAGAAGCCACAATTTTTTGGGCAGGTGTTTTCTGAATTTCCTTATCAAGGAATTGGATCGTTCCAGACGATGGACGAACCAAACCTGAAATTGTTCGAAGAATAGAGGTTTTTCCTGCTCCGTTTGCTCCGATAAGAGAAACAACTTCTCCCTCATCCACCTCAAAGGAGACATCCTTGACGGCCTGAATAACACCATAGTGAATCGATAAGTTTTTAACTTGCAACATAGTAGACATCAGGCTTCACCTCCAAGATACGCTTCAATGACACGTTTGTTATTTTTAATCTCATCAGGTGTTCCGTGAGCGATGAGACGACCATATTCTAAAACATAGATCCGTTCGGTCACATCCATAACCAAGCTCATGTCATGTTCAATCAACATAATCGTAATTTTGAACTGGTCTTTGATTTGGCGGATTAACTCTGTTAACTCAGCAGTCTCTTGCGGATTCATCCCGGCAGCTGGTTCGTCCAAGAATAAAATCTTCGGTTCGGTTGCAAGAGCTCTAACGATTTCCAAACGGCGTTGCTGACCATAGGGTAGGTTTTTCGCCAATGTTTCTGCACTATCTTCAAGATTGAAGATTTTTAAGAGCTCTATCGCCTTCTGGCGTAATTCTTTCTCGCTAGTATAAAACTTCGGCAAGCGCAAAAAGCTTGCAAAGAGATGAGAACTGTTTTTATTTGCCATCCCTACCAGTACGTTTTCTAATACGGTCATGTTTTTGAAGAGACGGATATTTTGAAAGGTTCTTGATAGACCAAGAGAGGCAATTTTAAAGGGGGTTTTGCCGTTTAACGTTTTACCCGATAGCCTGACAGATCCTTCACTTGGTTCATAAACGCCCGTCAAAAGGTTGAAAAGAGTTGTTTTACCCGCACCATTAGGGCCAATTAACCCTACCAACTCCCCCTCATTGAGCTCCATGGTGACATCACCTACGGCTGTTAAGCCACCGAAATGTTTAGTTAAGTTTTTAATTTCAAGAAGTGCCATTAGTTACCCTCCTTTCCTTTTTTGAAAAATTTTGAGAAGGTCAACTCCCAAGTCCCGAGTAAGCCACTCGGACGGAAAATCATGACTAGGATAAGTGCTAGTGCATAGATAATCATACGAAGATCGGATACGTTTTGAAGGAACATATTGAGCACACCGAGAACAAGAGCTGCTAAAACAGTTCCTGTAACCGAACCAAGTCCACCAAGCACAGCAATGATGAGATAATCAATTGAGCGCATAATCGTAAAGTCTTTTGGAGCAACTGTTCCGATATAACCCACATAGAGAGAACCTGCAATCGCAGCAGTTGCTGCTGCAATGGCAAAGGTCATAACCTTAATCTTTGTGGTATTAACTCCCATTGACTCCGCTGCAATCTCATCTTCACGTACGGCAATCACCTGACGTCCTGTTGAACTCCGTAAATAGTTCATCAACAAAACAATGATGACAACAGTAAAGATAAAAACTGTCTGCCAGCTGGTAAAGGGAAGAACCCCAATGATACCTGCGGCACCGTTGGTAAACTTACCACCGTTTACAATCCCTAAGCGAATAATTTCTGACACACCAAGGGTTGCAATCGCTAGGTAATCCCCTTTTAGTCTCAAGGTTGGGATTCCGACAAGAAGAGCAAGGAAGGCTGCTATTACTATCCCAACAAGGATTGAGATGTAAAATCCACCATACGTTGGGATATACTGCGTTAAAATTGCCGTGGCATAGGCTCCGATAGCCATAAAACCTGCTTGCCCCAGAGAAAACTGCCCTGAAAAACCAAGAACAAGATTTGTTCCCAAAGCCATGATTAAGCTAATCCCGATAGCCATGAGAATTTGCACATAATAGATGCCTATGATGCCTGTATTAATCAAAGCAAAAAGAATGGCAAAAATAGATAAAATGGTAGCTGTCCAAGATAAAGCTGCTTTTAATTTTATATTCATTGCTTTACACCTTCTCTTTCATGTATTTACCAAGAATCCCTGCAGGTCTTAGCAAGAGAATGATAATCAGGACGACATAAACGACCGCATCACGATAGCTTGACAGACCAATTGAGACAGAGAATGTCTCCGACAGACCGATAATAAAACCACCTAGAGCAGCGCCTGGAATAATCCCAATTCCCCCAAGAACAGCCGCTACAAAGGCTTTAATCCCGGGCACCATCCCCATAAGAGGATCAATTGAATTGTAATAAAGACCAATCAAAACACCCGCAGCTCCTGCTAAGGCAGACCCCAAGGCAAACGTGAAACTAATGGTATTGTTCACGTTTATACCCATGAGACGCGCTGCATCACTGTCTACAGATACAGCTCGCATGGCTTTCCCCATCTTAGTCTTCTGGACAATAAAGGTCAAGAGCAACATAAGAACAACAGAAACTCCTAAAATCGTCAACTGCACATTAGACACTGAAATAGGACCCAATTTGTAAGTGACCACCTTTAAAGCTTGCGGGAAAGCACGTGTGTTTGCACCGACAAGTCTTACCATGCCATATTGAAGGAAAAAGGAGACTCCAATAGCCGTAATAAGGGCTGCAATTCTCGTTGATTTCCGCAAAGGTCTGTAGGCTAAAAATTCAATTATAACACCTAGAGCCGCTGTCAGAGCCATGGTTAAGATAAGTGCAAGGAAGAAATTCATTTTAAATATTGAAATCAAATAATATCCAATAAAGGCTCCCATCATATAGAGGTCCCCATGAGCAAAATTAATCAACTTGATAATTCCATAAACCATGGTATAGCCTAGGGCAAGTAGTGCATAGACACTCCCTAGGATAAGACCATTAACAAGTTGTTGAATCATATGTTCACCAAACTTTCTATTAAATAAGATATGGGGAGCTAGCTCCCCATATGTTTTCTATAAGACTCTTTAAAGACTTATTCTGCTTCAACAGCAACTGCTGTATCTTCAACACCATTTTTAAAGCCAATGACAACTGCTGATTTAACAGGGTTATGGTTTTCATCAATGGTCATACTTCCTGTTACCCCTTCAAAATCTTTCAGTTTAGCAAGATTCTTAGCGATATCAGTCGAATTTCCAGCTCCTTTTGCCGCTTCAGCAATCATGTAAACCGAATCATAGGCAAGGGCCGCAAACATATTTGGTTCTTCACCATATTTAGCTTTGTAGGCTTCAACAAAGCTAGATGCTTTGTCTGTTAAGTTTACTTTTGTTGAGTAGCCTGACACGTAAAAGACATTGTTTGTGTTTTCTGCACCAGCAGACTCAACGTATTTTGCATCTCCAAATCCATCAGGACCTAAGATAGGTTGTGTAATACCCATTTCACGTGCTTGTTTGGTAATCAGACCAGTTTCTGTGTAGTAGCCTGGCATGATAATAGCATCAAATTCCTTGTCCTTGAATGTCGTTAGAGAAGCTTGGAAGTCTTTGTCTTTACCTTGGAAAGTCTCTGTAACAACAACTTCACCGGCAAACGACTCTTTAAAAGCATTAGCAATTCCTTCAGCATATTCGCTGGACTTGTCGTAATAGAGAACAACCTTCTTAGCTTTCAGTGTCTCTGTCGCATATTGTGCCATAACCTCACCTTGGAAACTATCTTGGAAAGTTGCACGGAAGATATAGTCTTGTACTTTTCCATTAGAAACGGTCAAGCTATCCTGAGTTCCAGAAGGGGTTACGAGTGGAACTCCAGCAGCTGTCGTATTTTGAGATGCTGCTGCTACAGCAGCTGATGTCGCAGGGCCTATGATAGCATTAACCTTGCTTTGAGTCGCTAAGTTTGTAGAAACCGTTGCTGCCTCACCATTATCGGATTTGTTATCTTTGGAAACAGCTTCTAGCTCTTTACCATCAACGCCACCTGCTTTATTGATTTCTTCAATCGCTAAATCAGCCCCGTTTTTCTCAGCATTACCATAGGCTGCCACATCTCCTGACAACTCTAAGTTATAGCCGATTTTAATGGTATCGCCGATTTCATTCCCTGTCGTATTAGAGGAACTTGTAGGCGCTGAACCACAAGCAGCAAGAAATCCTGCACTAGCAAAAGTCAGCAGGGTTATCGCAAATTTCTTTTTGTTCATGTGTAACTCCTTAATAAAGACATTTTAAATTGTAAAGTAGTTATAATATACAAAATTATCTGAAAATTGTCAACATTTTTTGAAATGAAAACATTTTCATTTTGTTTTTCATAATGTTCTCTCCCTCAATCAGATGGGCTAGACTCTTCTCGCCAAAGGCTTCCTACGACATTTTGATCCAAGTCTTGAAGATAAGACGGTAAGACCTGCCTAACGAACTTTTCCTTGCGCAATTGTTCAATCAGACTATCTACAGTTTCAGCATCAACATATAAAATAAGGTAGCGCCCCCGACGTGACTTGTAGATAAGATCGCCAAAAGCAAGGACTTTTTTGGCAT
>DIXV01000115.1:12815-12961 GCA_002436115.1 Streptococcus sp. UBA6071
TCCTCATCTATTATAACAAAAACTGGTACATAGGGAAAGTGTACCAGTTTTCAGCGTCTATTTCGAATGCGACTAATCTGTACTTGAGGCAGAGCTATCCGTATTCAAATCAGATCGATCCATAATGGCATCAATAAACCCATAAA
>DIXV01000073.1:0-2583 GCA_002436115.1 Streptococcus sp. UBA6071
TAGGAAACTTTCTAAATCTATCATCAGCATGGGTTATTATGATAAGTAACTTCACTTAGAGGGATTAAAATAGATTAGTTAAGAAGAGGAAGTCAAGCTAGCTTTAATTCTCTTTTGTCGTGAAAAAACAACAGCAGAAAGTCTTCTGCTGTTGTCGCTTTTTAATCATTATTACCGTCCACCCATATCCTTGACTTTCATCATACGTACAAGATTAGCCCGTTCAGCTTCTTCTAGTTTCATTTGGATATAGTAGATGGTTTCTTTGAGTTGTGGAATGGTTGAATATTCCAAGCCATTTACTCGGCGGCGGGTTTTTTCGATTTCATCCGCCATCAGCTGGCAGGATTTTTCAATTTCTGCTAACCGTAACAGTTTATGCAAAGATTTCTCAATTTGGTCAATTGCCGTGTCCATTTGACTATTTGAGGCGAGATAGCTATAAATCACATCCCCCTCATCGTCACCATAAGGATTGGTAACCCTTACTGTCATATTAGGAACATTGACACTCATGATATTCTCGGTTTCGATATGCAAATCCACTGTTTTAGTAGGAACGGCAAAAATTTGCTCTACCATCTTATCATTTTCCAGAGACTTCGCTAGAACGAAGTCTTGCATATTATCAACCAGACTCTCTTCGACTTCTTGTCGAAGGCGATTATTCTCTCGAATCAGATCAATAAAGCGACGCATGAGCTCATCGCGCTTGTCCTTGAGCAACTTGTGCCCACGGACAGCTGTCTTCAACCGTGATTTGAGGTTATTCAATTCCATCCGAGTTGGTTTAACATTCAGTCTTGCCATGGGACATCACTCCTTTTACTTTATTAAGGATATTTGCGACTCTATTAAATAGGGGATAACAGAAAAGAGCTCCATTGCTTGCAGCAGAGTTAGCAGCCAATTTTCTTTACCCTTACGCCGTTCTTTATTCTTACTCTCATATCCTTGATTAACCTCATAGTTAGTAATTTTATATATTTCAATTCTATTTTCTCCGCTGGATATAATCTTTAGGTTGTAAGCCATATTATCACCATTTGTTTAGCGTGCTATTTGAATTAAACTGCTACTATCAAGTTATATAACTATTGCCTTTCTCACTAAATAACCTTTCGGTCATTCCCTTCACTTCTTGTCCTTCGCTCACCGTTACACTCAAAGTCTTAACGACTTTGCTCGCTCCTGACAATCCGCTTCGGTCACTCCCTCAAGAACATTTAATGTTCAAGCCAATTCATTTAAACTAATCCTCGTTCAATTAAATATTGCAAATACCCAATTAATTCAAGAGCATTTTCTGCATTTAGACTTAAAATAATATTCCAATACTGTCTTAATATTGGATATGTCNNATTTTCTTTGGCTTTAAAGCCCTTCTTTCTCTCACACTACCTAATCTATATTATCTTGCCACCCCAGCATTTGCTTTGGAATCTGGCAAGTATTGGTCAATCATCTCATCCTTGATCCGCTTTAATTCTGTCCGAGGTAGAATAGATAACAAGTCCCAACCTAAATCCAGAGTTTCCTGAATGGTCCGGTTGGTTGAAAAGCCTTGGTTGATGTATTCTTCTTCAAAACGATTCGTAAACTTTACATAAAGTTTATCTGTTTGTGACAGGGCTGATTCCCCTAAAACGACCGCCAACTCCTTGGCTTGTTTCCCTTGTGCATAGGCTGCAAAAAGTTGGTTCATCGTCGCTGCGTGGTCCTCTCTTGTTTTACCGTCACCTGACCCTTTGTCTTTAAGACGGGATAGGGAAGGTAGAACATTGATAGGAGGACGGTAACCACTATTGTAAAGATCCCGCGATAAGATAATCTGACCTTCGGTAATATAGCCTGTTAGGTCTGGAATTGGATGAGTAATATCATCTTCTGGCATGGATAGTATAGGAATTTGAGTCACAGACCCTTTCTTACCCACCAGACGTCCTGCTCGCTCATAAAGGGTTGAAAGGTTTGTATAGAGATAGCCTGGGTAACCACGACGACCGGGAACCTCACGACGAGCAGCGGAAACTTCTCGAAGAGCTTCACAATAGTTGGTCATATCAGTCATAATAACCAAGACATGCATATCTTTTTCGTATGCCAAATATTCGGCTGTCGTCAGGGCGATTCGAGGGGTCGCAATTCGTTCAATAGCAGGGTCGTTGGCTAAATTGACAAAAAGTACTGAGCGATCAATGGCTCCCGTCTCACGCAAGTCATTCATAAAGAATTCGGCTTCTTCAAAGGTAATTCCCATAGCTGCAAAGACGACCGCAAAGTTTTCTTGAGAATTAAGCACGGTCGCTTGACGAGCAATTTGTGCCGCCAATTCTTTATGCGGTAGACCAGAACCTGAAAAAACAGGTAGTTTTTGTCCACGAACGAGGGTATTTAAATGATCAATAGCAGAGATACCCGTCTGGATAAATTCATCTGGATAATCACGTGCCACTGGATTGATGGCCTGTCCATCAATATCTAGATATTTCTCAGGCAAAAGATCTGGGCCACCATCAATAGGTTTTCCCATGCCATTGAAAATCCGACCAACCATGTCCTCAGAGACAGGTAATTCTAGAG
>DIXV01000073.1:2719-4983 GCA_002436115.1 Streptococcus sp. UBA6071
TAGACAGGTAATTCTAGAGGTCGCCCTGTAAATCGGACCTTGGCTTGCTCTAGATTGATGCCACTAGAGCCTTCAAAAAGCTGGACCATAGCCTTGTCCTCTTGAATCTCAAGCACCTGTCCCTGACGGATTTCCCCATTGTGAAGTTTAATGTGCACCAATTCATTGAATTTAACTCCTTTAACCTGATCCACAATCATCAAGGGGCCGACAACTTCACTGACGGTACGGTATTCCTTAATCACGCTCATCTGTCATTCCTCCTTGTGCAACGATATCATGTAGGGTCGCCTTAATACTTTCAGCTAAGGCTTCAATTTCCTCAATTGATTTCTCAGCGATAAACTTGCTACGCGCGATTCTATCACGCAACTCTTCTGTCCCTGACATAATCTCGCTCAAATAGGCTCCAAGTTCCAATGATTGGTATGCTTCTGTATCAAATAGGAGAATATTTGACAGCATGGCTACCTGCTTACGGAAAGAGGTGTAGGTATCAACCGTATCAAAGGCATTTTGCTGTAGGTAGTCTTCACGAATCATCTTAGCCGTGTTCATGGTTAAACGATCACGCTCAGAAAGAGAATCAATCCCGACTAAGCGGACAATTTCTTCTAATTCACTTTCTTTTTGCAAAATATTCATGGCTCTGGTTACTTTTTCAGCCCAAGACATCTTTTCACGTTTATCAATGTATTGACCAATCTCATCTAAATAGAGTGAATAAGAACTAAGCCAGTTAATTGCTGGAAAATGGCGACGTTGAGCCAATGGCGCATCTAGCCCCCAGAAGACTTTAACGATTCTCAAGGTATTTTGCGTAACCGGCTCTGAGATATCCCCACCTGGAGGTGAGACTGCTCCGATAGCTGTAATGGTGCCCTCACGTTCCTGCTGTCCTAGCGTGACCACCCGACCAGCACGTTCGTAGTATTCCGCAATCCGACTCCCTAAGTAAGCTGGATAGCCTTCATCACCTGGCATCTCTTCCAAACGCCCAGACATTTCACGCAGAGCTTCAGCCCAACGAGAAGTCGAATCCGCCATAATCGCAACTGAATAGCCCATATCACGGAAATATTCAGCGATGGTAATACCTGTATAAATGGATGCTTCACGTGCAGCAACTGGCATGTTTGAGGTATTAGCGATCAAAACTGTCCGCTCCATGATTGATTGACCGGTTGCTGGATCAATTAACTCTGGAAACTCATTAAGCACATCGGTCATCTCATTACCACGTTCACCACAACCCACGTAAATCACAATATCAACATTGGCAAACTTGGCAATCTGGTGTTGTACAACTGTTTTTCCAGCACCAAATGGACCTGGAACTGCTGCTGCACCACCCTTTGTCACAGGAAAGAAGGTGTCAATAACCCGTTGTCCAGTAACTAACGGTTCTTCGGGGATGAGTTTTTTTGCAAAAGGACGCCCTTTACGAACCGGCCATTTTTGCATAAGAGTCCCTTGATAGACCGTCCCATCCGCCTGCTCAATTTCGTAGACAATATCCTCTACCTTATAATCGCCTGCTTCAATTTTGATTAACTTTCCAGCGACTTTAAAGGGAACTAGGATGCGGTGTTCAACCACATGGGTTTCTTGAACCGTTCCAACAATATCACCAGCTTGAACACTGTCTCCAATAGAAGCTCTGGGAACAAATGACCAAGTCTGTTCACGATCTAAGTTGGGAAGTTCAACGCCACGAATAAGAAAATCACTATTTGTAACTTTTTTAAAGCGTTCTAAGGGACGTTGAATCCCATCAAACATTTGCGAAATCAAACCAGGACCCAACTCCACAGAGAGTGGACTCCCTGTGGTTATAACAGGTTCCCCTGGACTGATACCAGATGTTTCTTCGTATACCTGAATGGAAGCCTCATCATGACGCATCTCTATAATTTCACCAATCAGACCAAGTTCACCTACCCGACAAATATCTTGAATATTGGCTTTTTGCATGCCTGATGCAACGACCAAGGGGCCTGAAACTTTTATAATTTTTCCTTGATTCAAGTCTGTTCCTCCTGTAAAATTGAGGGCTTTCGCCCACCTCATTTTTATTCTCTAGCATAAGATCTGTCGCCTTCTGACAGCTACCTTGATGGGAACACCATCATAGCTAGCCATTGTCTACAGATTATAAAATATTTTGCCCAACCGCTTTTTCCACATTTTCTTGAACCCTCTTTAAGCCTAAGCCTTGACTCCCTTTATGGGTTGGCAAAAGAATAAGAGCTGGGGTTAGCTGA
>DIXV01000073.1:5218-11931 GCA_002436115.1 Streptococcus sp. UBA6071
GAGCTGGGGTTAGCTGACTATCATAATAACTAACCGTATCTGGAATCTCAGCTGCAATGTCCTCTGTTAGGTAAATGATACCATAATCACTTCTAGCCAATTGGCGTAAGGTGTTAATCGCCTGTTTGGCTTCTGTCACCGGAAAGGTGTCAAACCCAATCATCCGAAAGGGTAAGATGGCATCTCGATTACCCACGATTCCGATTTTATATGTATTATTGGCCATAAACAGGTCGCATCCTTTCTTTAAGAAGATCGGGATTCAAATCATTGCTACGCCCAGTCAAGATAAGGCGAAGGTTTTTCACTTCCATTTCTTTTCCCCAGAGGTAACGTGCTAGAGGTAGAGGTCCCTCAATTTCAAACCGTCCCTTCTCTAGAAGTTGGTATTTGAGTAAATCTGCCAAATATTCTAAACTAAGAGCAGAAATACTCACATCGTTCAAAGCTTCTTCATAGGGTTTGGTTGATAGATCAAAACTATTGGGATAAATCTGATTGAACCATGCTAGGAGTTCCTGACTCTCAAAAAGTTTCAGGTACTCTCTTGACTCCATACGCGCATTTTCTGATAAAAGCTGACGCATGAAACTACGTGGTTTCCCTTGTGTTAATGCACGTTTGACCGTGATAACATTATAAAAATCAATGCTCAAATCAATAAAGGCATTAAGGGTCGCATCATTTATCTCTTCCGATAAATGCTTTAAATGCTTAAAGTAGGCCAAGTCCATCCCAGTATCTAGAACCCGAACATCTTGATAGTCCATGTATTCAGCCCAAGTTGAGGCGACTTCTTCCTGCATAAAATCAGGGCAATACTCAGCTGACAGAGTTGTCACTAAATGCTTTAAAATATCTAACGGGTAACGACCGATAGGCAAAAGCAGGTGGGACAAGTCCCCTTGACTGGCTCTTTCTTTTAAAAGAACCTTTAAGTTATGGTAAGTGTACTTAAGGCTAAAAATCTGAACGACTTCTGTTAAGGGACTATTTTGAAAAGCAAAGGTATACTCTCTTGCGAGGTGTTTAACTAAGACCTTTTCAATGAGGTTGGGGTCTCTTAATTCCTCATTATCTAAAGAATAATTGGTCGCTTGTAAAAGTAGTGCCACAGCCTCATCGTCCTTAGCATAGAGCATCTGATTGAGCTGTTCTTCAGTTAGCATGTGCGTTTCTCTAACGCTGATTGTTGTATTTACCTGAGCAAATAGACTTGCATCCATATGAGATACCTCCTAATCTGCTTGGAAAATGTCAGAAGCCAAACGGAAACTTTCCGATTCCCAAAGTCCTGTCACCAGACTGCTATAAAGATAGTTATCATCTATCTGACCTCTGATAATCAGAAAACCCGCCTCATGAGAAATAGACTTTCTCTCAAAATGCGCATTCGGATAATCAGCTATTAAGCTTGCCCAAGTGTCTTCAGACAACTTCTCTGCAGTCAGCTGACCAAATTGAACCGTAATCGGATCCTGATACAATTTGAGAACACTTTTTAAAAAGGAAAGGTGTTCTCCTTCTGACCAAGCGGTCATCTGAGCCTCTGCTGCTAGAAAAAGCTCTTTTAAAACAGCTTGCTTGGTTGTCAAAGTGGATTGACGTGCTTGATTCTCTAGCTGTTGCTTTTCACGTTGGACACGACGATTAATATCGTTTAATTGACTCATCCGATAGGCTTCTTTTTCTAATAAAAGCTGAGTTTTCTTCTGTTCAAGTTCCGTATGAATCTTTTCTTTTGCCGCTGCTAAATGATGACGCCCTTTTTCATGGGATTCTTCTAATATAGAAGCTCTTAATCCTGTCATATCCGTCATGCCAGGTTCTCCTTTCAATTGGCTCATAAGTGTGTCTAGCCTACACGTAGGGTCAAGATGAATGACACAACGAAGGCTAAGATAGCATAAGTTTCAACCATCGCTGCTAAAATAGCACCCTTCATCATTTCTTCAGGACGTTTAGCCAAAATTTGCATACCAGCTACTGCAACATTTCCTTGATGCTTAGCGGAGAAATAACCTACAATTGCAATTGGTAACGAAACAAAGAAATAAGCAACACCATTTTGTAAAGGCATTTCTGGTGAAATTTGAAGCCAAATCAAAATACCAATAACAAAGCCATAGAGACCCTGGGTACCTGGTAAAAGTTGCAAGATTAAAGCCTGTGCGAACTTTTCAGGTTGCTCCTTCAAAAGAGCTGCAGCGGCCTGACCCGCCTTACCAACACCATAAGCAGATCCCATGCCACTCAAGCCAACGGCCAGTGCAACACCTAAACTCGCAAAAAAAGCACCGCCATACGTTGAAAAATAAGTTGCTAACTGTTCCATTTTATTTGTCCTCCAAATGAACTTTATTAATAATAGTAATGTGTTTCTCAGCAGGTCTTAAAGGGTTAAAGGCACGACCTCCCCCTTCATAAAACTTACCAAAGAACTCGACGAACATAAGACGTGCACCATGCACATAACCTGACAAGAGTGACAGGAAAATATTAATCCCATGCAATAAGATAAAAATTAAAATACCAACAGTAAATCTGGCCGTTGGTGGAAAGAGCCCTACAATCAAATTGAAGGCCGATCCGATACTTGCTCCCGATAAGCCCAAGGCCATCAAACGCGTAAAACTAACCAAATCTCCGATATAACCTGAAACATTGTAAAGGTTAAAGAGTCCTGAACCAATGCCAGCAAAGCTTTTGGCTTTAATAAGTGATACCAATAAGATACCAATGGCATTTGTAATAGCCAGCCACTGACCTAGGATACCAAGATACGCAAGCTCTGGCGTTAGATTCCCTAGAGCAAGTAGAAGAAACCCAAATAGGATTAAGCACCAAGCAAAGCCCGCACTATACGCTTCTCCATAGTCTTTCATCCGAACCTTCTGCCGTCCACCCAAGAAAAGACCGGTCACGACGGTCACAAATCCGAAAGCAACGGAAAGAATCAAGATTGTCATTACATCATCTGTTGTGCTGATTAGCCTCATAGGCAAAGCGTAGCCAAGGAAAGAACCATAAATCAATCCCCAAATGCTCACTGAAATCCCAAGGAGCTTAAAGAAACGCATAAAGCGAGCGGTTCCTTTACTCAGAGAAATCATTTTAAGAGCAAAGGCAGTTGCTAAAATCATAAGAAGGCCATAGCCTAGATCGGCAACCATCATACCAAAGAAGGTAAAGTAAAAAGGCGCTAGAATCGGTGTTGGATCCTTCTCATGATACTTTGGCAAAGCGTACATCTCTGTCACTAATTCAAAAGGTTCAATTAAAGGGTGATTCTTGAGCTTAATTGGAACATCCTGCCAATCCTCTGGACTAACATCCACTTCTTGAAGAAGGACGAAATCCCCAAATTGATGGATAATTTCTTCCTTGAGTCTAGAGAGTTTCTCCGTCTCAATCCAACCTTCTAAGGCAACCAAATGTTGACTACTAGCTAAATATTGTTTAGCCGTTTGCCTTTTATGAAGGTTGAGAATGTATTCTAGTTGGAGTTCTAAATCCTCTAAAATCGGCTCAGCCTTCTGGAGTTCATCTTCAATCTCTAATTGATGCTCTAGGTACTTCTGCCTTTTCTCTGTTAATTCCAAGAGACGGTCTTTCGGTAAGGTCTCGTGGGGATAGTCGAATGGATGAAAATTATAATTATCTAAATTCACCGCATCTCTTTTTTGAACCTGAGGATGAATAAAGAGAATGAGACCATACTCTGTCTCTGTATGGTAAACTTCTTGAAAATCTATCCCTTCGGTATCCTTTAGTGCTCTGATATCGGCATCATCATGCTGGCTAGGAACCGTCCCGACAAGTGCCTTGACATGTTTAAATTTGGACAAAGCTTGAGGCGTTGTTTCTAGTCCAGACCATTTTCTGAGCCCTGCAATATCTTCTTCTAGTTGTCGGCCCTTCTCTTCTAAGGTAGCTCTTTCTTTAAAAAGATTTCGCACCTTTTTGAGCAGTTGTGTCTCGTCTAATTTCGTTCCTTCCAGTTGAACAGTCTCAAAGCTGAACTCTCTCTTTTTCTGCTTAAGCTTTTGCTTCAAGCTTTTCTTTGGCAAGTAGTCCTCAATTTGACGAATAACCATTTCCAACTTTTGTTGACGTTTGCTTAGATAATATAGTGCTTCTTCTCCCTTTAATGTCAGGTCTTTCTTGCCATCAACATGTTGAATCTCAGGAAGTTGAACCTCCTCTTTTGAAAATGCCTGCTGCCAGTCTTCTTCTTTGGGTAAGGGACGTATCTCAACATCTCTTAACTCCTGTAAGGTCAACAGCACCTCATCTAATTTTACCTTTGGTAGAATCAGCGATAATTTTTGCATCTGACTAATTGCCATAGCGTTCTACCACCTTATCCACAATAGTCTGCACTAGCTCATCTTTCTTATCGGTCAATACTCTACGAACGGTTTGTTCATTTTGTGCGATGGTCTCTGTTAATTCATCTCTGAGAATGACCAACTCTTTCTGTGAACTGGCCTCCAGATCGGCAAGTTGAAGCTGAGTTTCCTGATCATAGGCTTGACCAATCTTTTCCAAATCCTTGGAAAGGGAATCCTTAAACGCATCCTTTTGACGCTCGTAATCATCTAAAACGGCCTGTGCTGCAGCCTCAATTTCTTGCATTATTTTTAATGTTGACTGTGCCATAATCCACCTCCTTTTCCATTACAGGATAAAACATTTGTAACTTCTATTCTATCATATTTTTTCAGTTTTTACAGTTTTCACCGCCAATTCCCTCTTATCACGGTCTTTGACCAGAAAAAAAGAGAAAATTGATCCCATGAAAAACTCCTACTGGAGCTTTCAACTAACTTACTTTTTTGAGCCATTTGATAATAACTTAAGACACTTGTCTAGAGCTCTTCTCAAGATCCGAAAACCGCACCTAGGTGAGCAAGAAATCCTTTTCTGAGTTAAGCTTCCTTCTTTTCAATTGGTGCCACAGCAGCTAAAATTTTTTTCAATCCAACTTCTGGGAACTTAATTTTCAACTCTTGATTTCTACCCTCGCCCGTCACTTCAAGGACAGTACCGTCTCCCCATTTCCTGTGACAAGCGATATCTCCAATTTCCCATTGGACAGACAAGGCTTGAGACGCTTGAGGTTTTCCAACTGCAAACGGTGTTGCTTGAGACTTCCCTGTTTCTAAGACCTGGGCAAGGCTCATGCCTCGTCCAAATTCAACACGACGATCTTTTCCATAAGATGCTTTAAAAGAGCTACTGAAAGGTCTAGCATCCCCTTGATAATCTAAGAGTTCTGAAGGAATTTCTCTAAGGAATCGAGTTTCAGCATTGCGGTTTGTTTTACCATAAAGGATACGACTACGCGCATTGGTTAGGTAAAGACACTTCTCCGCCCTTGTAATCCCAACATAAGCCAGACGGCGTTCTTCTTCTAGGTCATCTGGGCTATCTGTAGAACGGATCAAAGGAAAAACACCTTCTTCCATACCAATGATAAAGACAACAGGAAATTCCAATCCTTTAGCAGCGTGAAGGGTCATGAGGGTCACTTCTGAAGTCATCGCATCGCCTTCGTCAGTATCTGCGATTAATGCTAAATCATTAAGGAAACGTGCGAGTCGATCAATGCCTGTTTCACCATCAACGGCATTCTCGGAAGCCTCATCAAAATGCGTTGTCACCGACAGCAATTCCGTAATGTTCTCAATCCGAGCTTGACTTTCCAAGGTATTTTGAACTTGTAGGCTTTCAAGGTAGCCAGACGCTTCCAAGATCCGTTCTAAAGTAGCGGTGACTGTCAGATTATCCAGATCAGCACGCAGTTGAAGAATGAGATTTGCTAGATTATAAACTGCTTGTGCCGCCTTTCCCTTGATAGGCGACTGCATAAGTTGATAACAAACATCTAGTAGACTGCTATCTTGGGATTGGGCAGCCTGCCTAATCTTTTCTAGACTGCCAGGACCGACTCCACGTTTGGGTTCGTTAACAATCCGTTCAAAACTAATGTTGTCTGAAGGATTTGCAATGACATTAAGATAGGCAATGACATCACGAATTTCTTTACGACTGTAAAACTTGGTGCCCCCTATCATCGTGTAGGCGATATTGGACTTAAGCAAAGCTTCTTCAATCGTTCGAGACTGAGCATTGGTCCGATAGAGGACGGCAAAATCTTTGAGGGCGAAACCTTTTTGATTTCTCAGTTCGTTGATCGTACTGGCGATATAAATAGCTTCATTTTCTTCATTATCAGCTCGATAATAAGTGATAGCCTCCCCTTCCCCGTTTTGTGTCCAAAGCTTTTTTTCTCTGCGGTTTTGGTTATTCCTGATAACCTCATTTGCTGCTTGAAGGATTGTCTTCGTTGAGCGGTAATTTTCTTCTAAGAGGACAACTTTAGCTTCTGGATAATCTTTTTCAAAATCCAAAATGTTTTGCATGTCCGCTCCTCGCCAACCATAGATAGACTGATCAGCATCTCCAACTACACAAATATTTTTAAACCGTTCTGCTAGCAACTTAACAAGCTGGTACTGGGCATGGTTGGTGTCTTGGTACTCATCCACATGAATATACTGATAGCGTTGCTGGTAATAGGTTAGCACTTCTGGATGCTCATCAAAGAGACGAAGAGTCATCATAATGAGATCATCAAAATCCATGGCTTCACTACGCCTCAGTTCTTCTTGATAACGCTTATAGCATTTGGCTACTTTTTCCTTATA
>DIXV01000073.1:12131-13958 GCA_002436115.1 Streptococcus sp. UBA6071
GCGTTAGAAATCGTTCCTAGGATGGCTCGCTCATTAAATTTTTTAGGATCCAGATTAAGCTCTTTCATAATTCGCTTCATCAAAATCCGCTGCTCACCAGGGTCTACAATGGTAAAGTGTCTACTATAGCCAATATGGTCTGCCTCGCGTCGCAAAATTCGAACACACATGCTGTGGAAGGTAGCAATCAAGGTCTCTTGAGTTTCTGGATTAAGGGCCCTTGCCCGTTCTCTCATCTCCCGTGCCGCCTTATTGGTAAAGGTAATTGCTAAAATATTCCAAGGTTTGACCAGTTTTTCATCAATCAAGTAAGCAATCCTATGGGTCAAGACACGCGTCTTTCCTGATCCTGCTCCTGCCATAATCAGAAGAGGACCTTCCGTCGTCTCAACCGCTTCTGATTGTCTCTCATTCATGCCATTCAACAAAGCATTTTTCATCTATTTACTTCCCCTAACTCCCTCAAATTGGCTTCCTTAGAAGCTTAAACAAGACAATGTGTGAATTCTAAGTTTCTCCTGTCCATACTCGATTTTCTGAGCATGGAAGAAACACCTTAACATCTACTGTAACTTTTCCATTATACCAAAAAATCCCAAGCAAAGCAGGGATTTTTTGTCCATCTTCACACTCAATCCAAAAGGCACTGAAACAAACCGAGAAGAGAGTCTATGTCGTTACTTTTGGTCAATACTTACTAGCAGGCTCTCAGCAAATCGTCCTTCATTGGGTAGCAAAAAACCTAACGGGTTAAATGACCAGTTAGGTTTTTGTTGAACTATTTTGTTGATTTTCGTTGAGCCAGATCATGATTAAGCAGTACTTCTCGATCTTCTAATTCTTCTTTAAGCATCAACTTTGTCAACATCCGCATCGCAACAGCTCCGATATCATAAATCGGCTGGCTGATGGAAGTCAGGTTTGGACGTGCAAACTTGGTCAACAAGGAGTCATTACTGGTGATAATTTCAAACTCTTCTGGAACTCTGACACCAGCATCTGCGATTCCATTTAAAAGACCAATCGCTAGTTCGTCTTCCACTACAACAGCTGCACTAGCTCCCGATTTGAGGATACGGTCCGCCAAGGCATAGCCTTCATCATACTTGTATTTGGTCTCAAAGACCAGCCCCTCATTAAAGGTTAAGTTACTTTCTTTGAGGCCTTCTTTATAACCTGCCAAACGGAGCTTACCATTGATTTCATCCAACAGAAGACCTGAAACAAGAGCGATTTTTTCATTATTTTTTGCCAAACGTTTGACGGCATCAACCGTTGCTTTTTGGTAATCAATATTAACGCTTGGAAGTTGTTTCTCCAAATCAACCGTTCCTGCTAAGACAATAGGGGTTCTGGAACGCGAAAACTCTGCACGCACCTTGTCCGTCAAATGATAGCCCATGAAAATAATGCCATCTACCTGTTTAGACAAGAGGGAGTTGACAACATTAACTTCCTTATCATCGTTTTCATCACTATTGGCGATAATAATATTATATTTGTACATCTCAGCGATGTCATCAATCCCTTGTGCCAATGTCGAAAAATAAGCATTGGCAATATTAGGAATCACAACACCAACTGTTGTTGTCCGTTTACTTGCTAAACCTCTCGCAACCGCATTTGGTCGATAATCTAGACGCTCAATAACTTCAAGCACCTTTTTTCGTGTATTTTCTTTTACATTTTTATTCCCATTAACCACTCGACTGACTGTCGCCATCGATACTCCGGCTTCACGCGCCACATCATAGATGGTGACTGTTTCATCTGTATTCATCATTTGACTACCTTCCTTTTTTTTAAATCTTGAAAATTCCGTTTTCA
>DIXV01000073.1:14130-14595 GCA_002436115.1 Streptococcus sp. UBA6071
GAAAATTCCGTTTTCATTATAATTCTTAGTTTATCACTTTCTGGAAACACTTTCAAGAGAAAACGCTTATTTTCCTTGATTTTCCAAAGTTTTGAAAGGAAGGAAGCGGATGGTCAGTCGTTTCTTTTAAAAAGATTTTTATTTTTCGTTAAAAAGCAAGCTTTTAAGTAAAGTAGTAGCACTTCGTCCCTATCTATGACATAGGCTCTTCATCTACTTGCTTCCCCTTGTCCTTTTTCTTTAAAGCTTGGTAAAACCGCATGAGATTTTGGCTAGTATAGGTCAGCAAATCAAGGGTACGCTCCATCGCTAATTCCAGTGACATGGGGCCAGACACGATAGGAAAAACTGCCGTTAAACCAGCTTCGTAGACAGCTGACAGATTATCACTAGAACTTCCGACTAGAGCAATCGCTGGTACTTGGTGTTTACGAGCTAAGTTAGCAACGCCTATCGGAACTTTAC
>DIXV01000073.1:14777-27606 GCA_002436115.1 Streptococcus sp. UBA6071
CTTGGTGTTGACGAGCTAAGTTAGCAACTCCTATCGGAACTTTACCTGCTAAACTTTGATCGTCCAATCGCCCTTCCCCTGTTATCACCAAATCTGCTTCTTTCAACGCTTCGGAGAAATGCGCTAAGGTAAGCAAGGTTTCAATTCCCGGCTGAATAGAGGCGCCAAGAAAGAAAGACAAACCTGCCCCCATACCTCCTGCTGCACCTCCAAAGGGGAGAGCTTTGAGATTGATACCGTAATCTCTTTCTATTTTATCAGCCACTTCTGATAGTGCGTCATCCAAAAAGACAATCGTTTCTGAACTTGCCCCTTTTTGTGGACCAAAAATGTAACTGGCTCCTTGCGGTCCACAGAGAGGATTCGACACATCTGCCAAAAGGGTAATCGAAACGGTGGACAAGCGCTCATCTATCCCTGTTAAATCAAAAGCTTCAATCTCCTTAAAGTGAACTGGTAGCGGAGGCAAGGGGTTACCAGCTTTATCAAGGAAGCGAACACCTAAGGCGGAAGCAATTCCCAACCCCATATCATTGGTAGCTGAACCACCTAGACCTAAGAAAATCTCAGAAACTCCTTGTTCCAAAGCATCTCGAATCAATTGCCCTGTTCCAAAAGAGGAAAGTTGTAAGATATCAGAAGTAGAGCTCGTCACTTTAGTCAAACCCGTAGCTTCTGCAACTTCTAAAACAGCAAAATGGCCATCTTGACTGATAAAGTAGTGGGCCAAAATTTTCTGGCCATCTGGACTTAAGGCCTCAACTTGACGTTGTCTTCCCGAGCTATTTTCTGCAAAAGCTTCTACTGTCCCTTCTCCGCCATCTGCAACCGCAAAAACCTTGATGTCAGCATTCGGAAGAACCATCCTGATCCCTTTTGCTAGTGCTTGTCCAACCTCAAGGGAAGTAGCACTCCCCTTAAAAGAATCCGAGGCAATTAAAATTTTATCTGACATCGCCTTCTCCTCTCCTAGTAGACACAAAACACCCTTGTTTCTATGCCTTAACCATTGCATTGCCATCACTGATGAACATGCTTTTTTGATTTGTCAAAATACTTTACTTCTTATTTCAGGTTGTCTGAGTTGATGCCTAATCTTTTTTAAAGAAGTAAACAACCGATCGCATGCCTAAACCAAGCAATTGACCAATAAACACTATAAAAAGATAGAGAAATACTTCTGTTGCTGTTGATTGTTTGGTCAAATAAGTATACGCAACCCCTGGAAGCAAGATCACCAGAACAGTGAGTGTATATTGCCACTTGAATCCCCTATAACAAGTAAATAGGAAAGCTAGAAACAAAAGAGAAACCGGAAGGAAGGCAATAAGATAGACAAATAGGTTGCTCGATTCTTGGGACATCAAAATATATAAGGCAAGTATGACTATTAGATTAACTAATAAGGGGATCCAATTTTTTCGTAAAAATGCCATGTTTTCTTCTTCCTATTCAATGTGTCCAAGGATACTCTGGATAGAGCATCTTGAGTATATCCCTGCTTAAACGACGAGACTTTCCAACTGCAGGGAAAATGTGCATCATCATCATGGGATTGAAATTAGCCTCAATGATGCCGTAACTCTCTTGACTGCAATCTGCTGGTTGCGTCAAGTCTGGAATAATTAAATCCACACCGCATACCTTAGCATACATAGCTCTTGCAATCTCAGCAGCTACTGCTTTATAAGAGGGGTGAACTTGATCAGTCATATCAATAGAATCTCCACCTGTGCTGACATTGGAATTAGCCCGTAAGTAAACCGTCTCTCCCTTGGGAATGATGCTGTCAATCGTATAGCCTTGTTCCTTGAGTTGAAGGACTTCTAGTTCACCTAGTTCTATTGTCTTCAAGGGAGTAGCCTTAGCATCTCCTCTTAGAGGACTAACATTTTTCATGGCAACTAATTGCTTGACAGTTGATTTTCCATCTCCCCTAACATTAGCAGGCACACGTAGAAGTACTGCTTTTGTCTCACCATCCAGAACGAAGAACCGATATTCCGTCCCCTCAATGAAGTCTTCCACCATTACCTCACTGTCTTCCTTTAAGGCTAATTGGATAGCTTGAGTAAAGTCTTCTAATTGTTCAGTACCTTTAGGAAAAATACTTATCCCTAAACCATAATTCGTTGACTTAGGTTTGATAACAATCGCCTTACCTTTAACCAAGGGGAAAATGGTCTCTACTTCTGATACCTGTCGAAGTTGTAAACTGGCTGGTACTTTAAAACCGGAGGAAGCTAACACTTTCTTTGCAACCACCTTGTTTTCCATAATCAAAGGGGAAATATAGGAATCATGACTTGTCATATTGCCGTTTTTGACATATTCAACATGCCCTTGGTAGGTTAGCTTAACAAACTGGTCATTTTCATCCAAAACCTCCAAGTGAAAGCCCTGTTGGATGGCATCTGCTAGAAATGCTTGAGTGGACAACTCCATTTTATCAAAGGCCTTTAGACCGAAAGGGCGATCAACCGCAGCAGCTTTATAGGACTTGGCGAGTTGTAAGCCCAACTTTTCCATGCTTCCAGCCTCTTCATAAGCTTTCCACAATCTACCTCCCAGTGTTTGGCTAGGGTCTTTTAATTGGTAGGCTTTTTCAGCAATCAGTTTTCGATCGTCAGGTGGCAAGCCCAATGACTCTGCCATTTCTGAAAACTCCTCAAACAATTCCTGAGCTTCCTTCAAGTCATGAGGAGGGGTTAGGGGATGATTCAGCGCCTCAATCTCACTTTTTTTCTGACCAATGTCATGGCTTTTATGTGGTTCCTTCTCATCTAACCAAATCATCAGAAGGAGGAAAAGATGAATAAAGCGAGCATCTTCTTGACTAATGCCATAGGGTGCAAAGGGATTCAGGTCAAAGAGGCGAAATTCTAAATAGTGAATCCCCTTGTCAATCAGATCTGAAGCTGCTTTCCCTCCTCGAAACCGAACACTGGTATAGAGTTCTTTTTCTGCAATCAATTCTCCCTGATTCACCAATTGACGGAGATCCTTGACATAGTCGGATAGACTAGCAAAGCTAACATTCACGTGGTCATCATTAACATAGCCGTATTGACTCGAACGGATAGATCTAACAGGTCTTGTTAATCTTTTTCCTTCCTGAAAGTAAGCCTCTGGTGCTAAAGGTGAGGCTCCAAAAAGATAGACTAAAAGCCATTGGTATCGTAAAAACTGGCGAGCCAGTTTCATATACACTTGGTTTTGGATGTCTGCTAAGCACTGCCCTTCTTCTTTAAGTTCAGAGAAAAAAGCTTTGGAGAAGCCAAAGTTATAGTGAATCCCTGAAACCATTTGCTTATACTTCCCATACTTCGTTGTCAAGTATTCCCGATAGCGGGTATCTTCTTCTGCCATTTGTGCTTCTAAAATAGCATCTGGATCAGGCAAACTAGCTGGCATAGACATGGGCCATATCAGCTCATTTTCGGGAAGATGGCGAAGCGTCACTTCATGGATCGCCCCTAAAAAACGGATAGCTTCCATACTACTATCTTTAATCGGTGAAATCAGTTCCAACTGACTTTCTGCAAAATCTGTCTGGATATAGGGGTGAAATAATCGGCTACCAAATGCGTCAGGGTGCTTTGACCTACTCATTTCGCCGCTTTCCGTCACACGTTGACCTTCTTTTTCAATCCCAAATGTTGCCTGTGTAAACAGCCCCTTCAGGTGTTTCTTTAAAATAGTGTCTCTCATTTCTTGCCTCACATAAATTCTATCTTTAACTTACCAAAAATTTTAGGATTTATCAAAAATTTTTGAACGAATTGGACTAATATTTATCTATGGGAACAAAAAATCCTTTACCTAAGAGATAAGTTTTCGGAAGACAATGATATTGGAACAGCTAAACCGACCTGTTGTCAATCTATATTACTAGCCTTCTCAGCCCTTCTACATCTTTTCTTTCCCATCCCTTCTTTTTTCTAAAAGCACATTTCTTCAAGCAAAATAGTTGCAAAGTCCTACCATCTGATGTATTGAATCTGTTATTTTTAAAGAAATATGCTATGATAAGAGGAGAAAATGACTCTTATTGGAGTCTTAATTAATAAAGGGAGGCTAACATGTCTAAGGAAGATATTCAAAAACAAGTCCGTCAAGCCTTTGATCGTCGTGTGTCGGTTAGAGTTTATAACGGGGAGAAAATCCCTCGTGAGGATATGGAATTTATTTTAGATACTGCTTGGCTGAGTCCATCTTCTATCGGCCTTGAAGGTTGGCGTTTTGTTGTTCTCGAAAAGGAACAGGTCAAAAAAGACTTGAAAGAAGTCGCTTGGGGAGCACAGGCACAACTGGATACTGCCAGTCATTTTGTGCTACTGCTTGCAGAAAAAAATGTTCGCTACGACTCAGAAGCAATCCGACAAAGCCTCACCCGTCGTGGGTTGACCAAAGAAGATGACCTAAACAGTCGTCTAGCGCTTTATCAGTCTTTTCAAGAAAAAAATATGAAGATTGCCGACAATCCTCGTGCCCTTTGGGACTGGGCTGCCAAGCAAACCTATATCGCCATGGGAAACATGATGACAGCAGCTGCTATGATTGGCATCGACACATGTCCTATTGAAGGATTTGACTACGACGCTGCCAATCAAATTTTAAGCCAACATAAAGTCATTAACCCTGAAAAAGAAGCTATTGCTAGTATGCTTTCCTTTGGCTACCGACTCAAGGAGCCTAAACATCCTCGGAGCCGTAAGTCTCGTGAAGAAGTCATTACTTGGGAGACCTAGGCTACTGCTAATGAAGTATAGCTTCAACGAATCTTGCCAACATTTAAGCTATTTAACCTCTCTCAATGCCTAGAAAAGAGTCTTATCCTGTAAAACATACAGAATAAGGCTCTTTTCATTTACTGCTAGGCCTTTATGCCAATCTATCTTCCATTAAAGCTCTTCATCTGTCGTTGAAGGGCTCTGTCCTGCTCACGACGTTTGAGTGTCTCGCGTTTGTCATAATCGTGCTTTCCTTTAGCCAACCCAAGGAGAACTTTGGCAAACCCATTTTTGATGTAGACTTTTAGTGGAATTAAGGTCATGCCTGTTCCTTTGAGCTCGTTAGCCAGCTTTTCAATCTCACGTTTTTTGAGGAGGAGTTTTCGTGTGCGATCTGGATCTTGGTTCCAGATGTTCCCCTGCTCAAAGGGAGAAATGTGCACATTGACCAGCCAAGCTTGACCATTTTTAAGTTGGGCATAGCCATCCTTAAGTTGGATTCGAGCTAATCGGATGCTTTTTATTTCTGTCCCAGTTAGCACTATGCCTGCCTCAATAGTATCTACAATGGTGTAGTCATGTCTGGCTTTTTTATTTTGTGCGACGACCTTGCCCTCGCCCTTTACCATGCTTTTTACCTCCTTTTTGTGCTGTCTTAGCAGTCGCCTTATAGAAAGGCGTTTTTCCTTTCGTCTTTTTCTTATTTGGCGATTGTCTTGTGTCTTGTGAACGGGATTTCTTGGATGAATGGCTCCTTTTTTCAATGACATCAAAGTCACTGGCTAAGTAGTCAAAATCAATTTCTCCTGTTGCCTTATCCGATCGGGTTAATACCACTTTGATTTGTTGACCGACACGGAAGACTTTACCTGATTTCTCCCCTTGAAGCGTTAATGTCCGTTCATTATAGACATAAAATTCAGGCAAGCGTGTTACATGGATCAAACCTTCAATTGTATTAGGAAGCTCTACGAAGATGCCAAATTTAACAACACTGGAAATTATCCCCTCAAACTCTTCACCAATGTGCTTTTCCATATATTCAGCCTTCTTCATAGCTTCAACCATACGCTCTGCATCAACAGCACGACGTTCGAGAGTTGAAGAAGAGCTAGCTATATCTGGGATAGTCTTAGCGAAATGCTCCACCTTCTCATCTGTTATTTGGTCATATTCTCGAATAAGACGATGAACCAATAAATCTGGATACCTCCGAATAGGACTTGTAAAATGCGTATAAAAGTCTGCCGCAAGACCGTAGTGCCCGTGGTTATGCTCAGAATAGCGAGCCTGTTGCATGGAGCGTAGTAACATCATGGACAGGACTTCGCTCCCAGGTTGACCCTCAATTTTCTTCATAAAATCTTGTAAGGCTGATTGACTGACCTTGCTGGCTGTCCCTTTGATTTTAACCCCAAAAATACTGGCATAATCCATAAAAGTCTGAAGCTTTTCCGATTTGGGCTCTTCATGAATACGATAGATAAAAGGTAACTGACGCTTAGCAAAATGCTTGGCAACACACTCATTAGCCGCCAACATAAAGGACTCTATCATTCGTTCAGCAATGCCACGACTGCGTACCTGAATGTCCACCGGTAAGCCTTTTGCATTAACTAAAATTTTGGCTTCGCTCGTGTCGAAATTCAAAGACCCACGCTTTTCCCGCATGGCTTCCAAAATGCGATGCAGATTTGCCATGTGACGGATACTAGGTTCTATCTTGTCATATTTTACCCGTAATTCCTCATCGCCTGCCAATAAAGCATTGACATCACTATAAGTCATACGAAAGGCCGTGTTTATAACCGTTTGAGTAATCTGGTATTGGACTAATCGTCCCTGCTTATCAATCTCCATAAGAGCTGATTGGGTCAAGCGATCACAATTAGGATTTAAGGAGCAAATGCCATTTGATAACCGTTCTGGCAACATCGGCACAACACGATCCGTCACATAAACAGAAGTCCCTCTTGATACCGCTTCTCGGTCAAGTGCAGACCCTTCTGTCACGTAATAGGAAACATCCGCAATATGAACACCAAGTTCAACATTTCCGTTATCTAAGGGCTTGATGTGGACGGCGTCATCCAAATCCTTGGCATCAGATCCATCAATGGTGAAAGTCAGCTCCTCACGTAGATCAACACGCCCTATCAGATCCTCTGCTGATGGAAGATCAGAAATAGCCTGTGCTTCAGCTAAAACGTCCGCTGGAAACTCCCAAACAATATCCATGGACTCTAGAACCTCTAGAACATCAATGCCTACATCATCTTGATGACCGACAATAGCACGAACACTGGCCACAAAATAGTCATGGTGCCGTGTCGGGTACTTCTCAATCGCTACCTTAACAATCTCTGTTCCTTCAAGGACGACAGGTTCTTTACGGACGTAAATCTTCTGCTGAATTTTAGGATTTCGACTTCTAATGTATCCTGCATACTTAGGTTTTTCATCATCCAGAATGAGTTTGCCTACTGCTACTTTAAAAGGATGATCCAAAATATCTACAATACGAGCCTCTGCTGCTGTTCCCGAAAGACGATCAGCAGGTTTGGTGATTACTACAGCAACCTTGTCGCCATCAATAGCATAGCCCACATCATTTCGTCCAACAAAAAGATCCTCCTCTTCACCTTCCAAACTTACAAAGCCAAACCCTTTCTTATGGGCGTGAAAAACCCCTGGTACAGTCAGTACCTTCTCTTTCTTTTTTCTTCTTAGCGAGATATTTCCATCATTACTAAACTTCAGGAGTCTTTTAGACTCCATTTTGGAAATAGCCTTAACTACGTTTTTAAACTCCTCGGCTGAAGTTATTTCAAGACGCATTGCCAAGTCACTCATAGAGATTTGCTCGTGCGTCTCTAATACTTCTAATATTTGTTCTTTCATTTTTCTCTTTCTTCATGAGAACGCAAAGATAAGCTTCTCATTTTCTGATTTAACAGTTTTTATTTTCGGTTGACAGTCTACTTTTTCTCCAAATACAAAGATAGGGAGAGAATAGAACTGACTCAAGTTCCCTTTCCCTCCCTTATCAGTATTCGTAAATGACCCGTTTGTCCTGTCATGGTCTATTTTTAACGACTTGATAGCAACTGCAAAAACAATGCGATAACTAAAAACAAAAAGACCAAAATAGCAGTCAAACGTTGCATAACAGCCTCAAAGCCTCGTGCCTTAACACGCTCAAAAAGGGCACCAGAGCTAGCATCAAAAACATTTGACGATTGATTCTTAGTTGGTTGCATGAAAATAACAATGACCACAAAGGCAGCTAGGATTACTAAAAGGGTTAATAATAATTGATACATATGTTTCTCTTTCTAAACTCAAGTCTCTCTATTCTAACACAAAACTCACTTACTTTCAATATGTAAGGTAACTTTTCTTTCCTTTGGACAGAATTTTAGGACTTGAATTTTTTCAGGGTGATTTGTCTTATTTTTACTGGTCACATAATTCTTCTGAGCACAAATACTGCATTTAAGATTAATTTTGATACGCACACTGAATTCCTAACTGTTAAAGTACTTCCTCTGATTATAACATAATCACAGCCAATCCGTTTGGCATCATAGTGAAGACACCTTCTATTCTTTTTGGTTTACCATCGTGTCTTCAATAGCTCCCTACTTCAAAACCTGTCTCAATGCCACCTCTTTAGTCCAATTTTGTCTATTTCTTGACACCAACCCAGAGACAAAAATGTCTTACTTACTAGCCTTTAGTCGGTTGAGTTCTTTAGTAACGTGATGCAAGGTTTCTTCTAAGTCACCTCTATTATCAATAATCTTATCGGCTAATTTTTTCTTATCCTCCAAAGACAGTTGACTGGCAATCCGCTGTTTGGCTTCTTCTGTTGAGTACTGATTTCGAGCCATAAAACGCTCAAGTTGCCTTTCTTCATCTACATAAACTAACCAAATCTCATCAAACCATGATTGGTAAGACCGCTCAAACAAGAGTGGAATATCCACGAAAAACAGGTCTTCCGTCTGGGCTAAGACATCGCATTGCTTGAACAATTCTAAACGGATAATTGAATCCTGCAATTGAGCTAATTGAGCTCGTACATCTGGATTTGAAAACACAAGTTCTGACAATTTAGGGCGATTTAATTCTCCATTGTCTAAGAGTATATCAGCCCCAAAAAAGTCAAGGAGAGCTTGATAGAGCTTTCCTCCCTTTTTTTGTAAGTCGTGAACCACAGCATCTGCATCAATAACGCGATAGCCTTCTTTTCTAAGAAAATCAAGAACCGTAGACTTTCCCGATGCAATGCCTCCTGTAATCCCAATTCTCTTTGCTTTCGTTTGTTTTGATTCCTTAGACAATCGCTAGCTCCTCAAGTTCCTCATTTTATCACTTTACGAACGCCTTTCTTAGGTCTTTAAGCCCCTCATCTCAAGTGCTTCGCTAGTAAGTATTCATCCGTTAGCGATAATGCCTGCTTAGTATTCCTTAGTGCTGTAACCAAAATCAGCTAGATTTAATTGCTTATCTCGCCAATTTTTCTTAACCTTAACCCAGGTTTCTAAGAAAACTTTATCTCCTAACATCAGTTCAATATCACGCCTTGCCATTGATCCAATTTTCTTAAGCATACTTCCTTGTTTTCCAATAATAATTCCCTTTTGGCTTGTCCGCTCTACCATGATGGTTGCACGAATATGAACCTTATCGGTTTCCTCATCTCGTTTCATACTCTCGATAACGACTGCCACTGAATGAGGAATCTCCTCCCGTGTTAAATGAAGAACCTTTTCACGAATCATCTCAGAAACTAAGAAACGCTCTGGGTGATCAGTAATTTGATCTTCTGGAAAATATTGGAACCCTTCCTCCAAGTTAGCAGATAAGATTTCTAAAAGCTGAGGGACATTATTTCCTTCTAAAGCAGAAATGGGAACCACTTCTTTGAAATCCATCTGATGGCGAAAATCATCAATTTGTGCTAACAACTGATCTGGGTGTACCTTGTCAATTTTATTGATAAGGAGAATGACGGGTACCTTGGCCTGTTTCAAACTCTCAATAATCCGATCATCTCCTTTCCCTCGTTTTTCATCGGCAGAGACCATAAAGAGAACAGTATCCACTTCACGCAAAGTACTGTAAGCAGCTTCCACCATGAAATCACCAAGAGCAGTTCTTGGTTTATGAATCCCTGGCGTGTCTATAAAAACAATCTGCTCCGATTGGGTCGTATAGATTCCCATGATTTTATTACGTGTCGTTTGAGCCTTATCACTCATAATGGCAATCTTCTGGCCCATGACATGGTTCAAAAAAGTTGATTTTCCAACATTTGGTCGCCCTAAAATAGCGACAAAACCTGATTTAAAGGTCATTTTTACTCCTATTTCTATTCCACTGCTACGCTTGCAGTAGAGGGGGATTTTCTCTCCCCTTAAAAGACTAACGTTTGAGCTTTTCGTTCAAACTGGAAAATGAAGAAGAAGATACTCTTTTTCTTAAGGATAACGGTAACTCTAGATAAGCTGAATCTTTTGAGTCAACTAAGTCCGCCTCTTCTAAAAAAACAAATCCCATAATTTGGGAACAAAGATGAAGAGTCCTACTATAATAGCAAAACCTGAGACAAAAAGTACAGCTCCTGCTGCCATATCCTTAGATTTCTTAGCCAACATTGAAAAGTGATAATCACTCGCTAAGTCAACCACATTTTCGATAGCAGAATTGACAATCTCAAAAGCAATAACCAAACTAATCGACAAGAGAAGAAAGAGCCATTCCACCGCCGATACACGAAAAACAAGGCCTGCAAGAATAGCTAAAACTGCAGAAACCGCATGCTTTTTCATATTGCGCTCTTCTTTAAAAGCTGTTACTAGCCCTGTTATCGCAAACTCCATGCTAGCTACTATATTGCGATTTTTCCACTTGGCCTGTTTTTGTTGAAAAGGGGTCGGGCCATCTGACAAGGGAAATCCCTTGCTTCTTATTTTATGCTTATCTCTTGAGTCCATAGGCCTTTAAAATCTCTTCCTGTAATCCAAACATTTCAGCTTCTTCTTCTTCTGTCACATGATCATATCCATTGATGTGAAGAAATCCATGGACAGCCAAAAATCCCATTTCCCTAGCAAAGCTATGACCGTAATCTTCTGCTTGCTCAGATGCCTTATCCACCGAAATAAAGAGTTCTCCAATATAGCTATCAAATTCGGCTAACATCTCTATTAGATCTGGGTCATTCTCCAAATCTTCCTCTGAGACGATAAGGTCTTCTTCTGGCTTGTATTCCAGACTGACAACATCAGTTGGCTTATCTAAGCCACGGTAGGTTAAATTAATCTCCTGAATGGCCTGATTATCAAGAAAGGTCAGTCGCATCTCTTTGTTTTTCTGACCCAACTTCTGTGCTGCCAAATGTAATAGGCCTAAGGTCTGTTCTTGTATCTCTTGAGAGACAAGACCTGTTTCATCTATTATCTCTACATACATATCTTCCCCTCCCTTTGCCTTCAATAATTTCATTATATCACATCTTATTCAAAATCTCTTTTTTAAAAATGAGTCCCCCTCATCTCTTTAGCTTATAGGGTATCAAAGGATAGTATCATTTTCTCATCCTTTCATATGAGAAAATCTCAAAAAAATCAGTTATAATTAACCTAACAAACACATACAAGAAAGGTTTTTTATGTCCAAAATTATTTTCTTAGACGTGGATGGTACCCTAGTAGATTATGACAATCAAATCCCTACCTCTGCAATTACCGCCATCCAAGAAGCCCAATCAAAAGGTCACAAAATCTATGTTTGTACTGGTCGCAGCCGTGCTGAAATGCAAGCTGAAATTTGGGAGATTGGCATTGATGGCATGATTGGTGGCAATGGCAACTACATCGAATCCGATGGAGAAGTCATCTTCCACAACTGCCTCAGCCTTGAACAATGTACTGACATCGTTGATTACCTCAATAACCATAAGTTGTCCTTTTATCTAGAGAGCAATAGCGGACTGTACGCTTCAGAGGACTTTATGGAGCGTTCTCTTCCTGTTATGCAGGAGTACGCTAGACGAAAAGGCATGCCCAAGGCTGAGCAATTGACACCCCAACTAGCCTTTCATGGGATTGTCTTTGACTCCCCTACTCTTTACCGTGACGATGTCAATAAAATCTCCTTTATCCTAGAGAGTTACCAAGATTATCTAGATGCCAAAAAACACTTCCCTCAATTCGAGGTCAATACGTGGGGTGGCAAAGGGGAGATTGCCCTCTTTGGAGATATTGGTGTCAAACATGTCAACAAAGCTGCTGCCATTGATCAGCTGTTGAAGCACTTGGGGATTCAAAAAGCAGACAGCTTGGCTTTTGGTGATGCTAAAATTGATATTCCCATGTTTAAATATTGTGCCATTGGTGTTGCTATGGGAAGCGGTGGTCATGAGGCCAAGGCTGCAGCAGATTATGTCACCAGCGGCGTCACTGAACATGGCATTTATCAGGCATTCAAACACTTTAACCTAATTGATTGACCGCAAAAAAGCTCTCCAATTTCTCTAGTAGGTAAGATTACTTTAGAGATTGGAGGGCTTTTGCATAGATGTTATCCTAAGTGACGGCTTCTAAAAGCAATACCACTTGCTAAGAATCCTCTGAAGTCCTCTTTAACTAGCATTACCCCCTCTTTTTACAGATTGAGTCTCTGATTGAGCAAGAGCTCCTGAAATCATCTGGCCATACAGGGTTTGTCCTTCAATAATCTCTGCACTGTTTTGACCAAAATGCACATAGTCTGTATTTTGCCAAATTTGTGGATTATCAAGAGCTACCTGATACCAGTCTGCAATGGTTATCCAGTCGTGTTGTTCGGCTAAGCTAAGCTCATACTCACGGATCTGATTTACAATTGCTGAAGCATTTCCTGCTTCTCTGCCATCATAAGGTGTCACCAACACCAATCGACAACCTTGAGGGAGAGCGGCGATAATATTATCTAATTGTTCAACATAATTTGCCGTAGGATTAGCTCCTGCCGCAATAATGACATGTTGAGGGAGGCTACCATTTTTAATCGTGGAAACCAAGGTATCATAAGCTCCTCCTAAGTTT
>DIXV01000073.1:27760-28975 GCA_002436115.1 Streptococcus sp. UBA6071
TCCTCCTAAGTTTCGACTAACCTCTCCATCCACAACAATCTCAGGGACATTAGCTATTAAGCCCTCGGTGGCCCTTAAAGTTACTGAGTCTCCGATGATAAGCGTCCCCTCTAAAATACCGTAATCTGTAGCCTGTTTTCCATCCACCAAGGTACGGGTTTGAAGCATTTTGTTATCTGCTTGCTGAAGACCATTAACCATCAAATCCGTTTCCAATCCCCCTGTTTTGGGTGCCAATATGAGAACGCTGAAGGTCAGTAGCAATAAAGGGCTGAGCGAAAGAATTAGTCCTTTTTTTACATGCTTGAAGGTAATAGCAACATCCAGAACAACGACTTGTTTCCCCATCAGAAGAGGCTCAATCACATAAAAGGACAGACTGGCAAAGATAAGGGAAAATAGTATGGTCAAACTTATTTTCAATCCAGGACCTACTAGTTCGCCAAAAATAATGGAGAGTGGCCAATGAAAGAGATAGATTCCATAGCTGATATTAGCTAGAAATTCAATGATTTTAGGCTCTTTTCGACTTGTTTTTTCATGTAAAATTCTAGCTGATAAAATCATAGCAGCCGTCGCTAAACTAGCCAACAAAAAACCAACCCAATAGGTCCACTTGTTGTCAAATTTAAAAAGGAACATTAAGCTGGTAAGGGTTAGAAAACCTCCTGAAAAAACGAGCAAAGTTCCCTTCAAAGTCCAAGTTTTCACCAGATCCTTAAAGATATGGGTTGTCTGCCCCAAGCCTGTCACGCTCGCAAGAAGAGCTCCAATAAAGAAGGGAAAACTGTGTGTATCGGTTGCGTAATAAATTTCAGATAAATTGATAGCCCCAATAGCCCCAATCACCATCCGTGAAAACGTGGTAATCAGAAAGAGTAAGGCCAAAAGGAAAATGGATAGCCTCATCTGCTCTTTGTTTTTCATCAGACGTGACATTCCCCAAAGCACTAGGCCCCAAATAATATAGATATGAAATTCTACAGCCAAAGACCATGTGTGGAGCAGAAGATGCGGAACAAATTGATTTTCGTAAGAGCCACCCAAGGAAATTTCGTAGTAATTGGTGACAAAGCCTACAGCAGCTGCGATTTGCGTTCCTATACCTGCTAAAAAATCGCGACGAATCAAAAGTGCTAAAGGTGTTATTAAGAGGATTGTAAGCAACACAGGTGGTAAAATCCGATAAAAACGGCGGCGGTAAAACCCTATGAT
>DIXV01000073.1:29231-34339 GCA_002436115.1 Streptococcus sp. UBA6071
CCCGAAAAGGTGAAAAAAAGATCTACTCCTAGAAATCCACCCCGAAAAGTCCCTTGAAGAAGATGGTAAAGGAGCACCATGACCATCCCTGTTACCCGTATAAGGGAAAACCACCTAATTTTCATCCTGATAAACCCCCTGATTGAATGTCCCCTTATAGACAACCCCTGTTTCGGTCGTTAATGTCCCTTGACCATGAGCTAAACCAGCCTCAAATTGGCCTTCATAACTCCAACCAGAAACAGCCTTAAAGTTTCCCTTACCGTCAAAACTTCCTGCTTCAAATTCTCCTTCGTAGACATCTCCGTTTGAAAACGTGATTTTTCCTGTGCCAGACGGCTTATTACGAACCACTTGACCGCTATAGTTGATTTCCCCATTCTTTAAGGACAGCACAGCTTGATGTTGCCTACCCGAGAGATAGACAAAGAGGGCACACAGCAAAACGAAAACCAGTGCAGCCATTTCCATATGTCGCCGTGTTAGATAGGGCTTGATCTTTTCATAATAATATCTTAATTTATCCATCGTCCCACTCAATTTTATAGATGGTTCCATTATACTATTTTTAGAGGAAAGATACAAAAAGAGAGGATTATTTCCTAATGATTTTCTTTTGATAGCTCTCACCCAGCAAAGAGCGACCATTTTATTGACTGTTTCAACTCTCACGTTTTTTCTTAAAAGCCGAAAAACAGATTGACAAGTTATAAAAACAACCACCTTTTCCTGCTAGACAATATAGCGAGAACTTGACACGTGAGAAAGAAGCCTTCCCCCTCTCCCCTTTTTCTAGCTAAACACCTACATCCCTTAACATTAAAGGGAAGGTAGTTTAAATAGAACCTTACAGCAAGAAAATGGTGAGCGATTTCACAGTTGCTTTTGCAGAAACTTCAATTGATGAAAAAAAGACTTAGTCCTATAGGTATAGAACTAAATCCTTCACTTAAAATACGGTGTGCAACTCCTTAAGATTAGTGTATATCAAGGGCTTTGAAATAATGATATGCTAATTGCCGGGATCGAACCGGCGACCTCATCCTTACCATGGATGCGCTCTACCTACTGAGCTAAATCAGCAACACTTCTAAGAGTATACCATGATATAAACGCTATGTCAATCATCTAAGTAATTATTTTTAATAGAAAGTGCAAGACCAAACTGCCTCAAGTCTCCTACTGTATCTATGATAGGTAAGATCAATTTTCTAAACCAAAGGTTGGCTAAACATTAGGCTGGAGTACCTTTTTCACTGGACAACCTAACTTCTGTTATGTCAATATCCTATGCCTCTTTAGAATAGTCGCTCTCCTCTTCATAGGCTCTAATAACCTCCGCTACAACAGGGTGTCTCACCACGTCTTTAGCAGAAAGATAAGTAAAGCTAATATCTTTGATGTTCTTAAGTTTTTCAGAAGCATCAATAAGACCTGATTTGCTATTTCTCGGGAGATCAATTTGGCTAATGTCACCATTGACAATCATCTTGGAGTTAAAACCAAGACGGGTCAAAAACATCTTCATCTGCATAATAGTTGTATTTTGTGCCTCGTCCAAAATCACAAAAGCATCATCTAATGTCCTCCCACGCATATAGGCTAAGGGTGCAATTTCAATAATCTCACGCTCCATAAGGCGAGTGGTTTGCTCCTTACCTAAAATCTGATAGAGCGCATCGTAAACTGGGCGTAAATAAGGGTCAACCTTTTCTTTTAGATCTCCTGGTAAAAATCCCAAACTCTCTCCTGCTTCAACAGCAGGTCGTGTTAGAATAATCCGCTTGACCTGACCCCGCTTAAGAGCTGTTACCGCCAAGGTAACGGCTAGAAAGGTTTTACCTGTCCCGGCAGGTCCAATCCCAAAAATAATATCATGGTTTTTAACACTGTCTACATAAAGTTTTTGACCCAAAGTCTTGACACGAATTGGCTTTCCATAGGAATCTTTTATGATTTCCTCTTCATAGAGGGCCACAAATTTTTCTATGTCTCCATTCCTTGCCATGGTAATAGCGGTTACCACATCAGAAGTCGTGATTGTCATTCCACGATTGACCAGTACTAGAAGGGCTTGGATAACTAATTTAGTGAGCTCTCTTGCAGCCTCCCCACCAATAATCTGAACTACCTCAGTTCCAGCGTGAATCGTAACTTCTAACTCGTTTTCCATCAATTTTAAATGGCGTTCATTGCTCCCAAAAAGATGAAAACCATCATCTGCGTGTTTGAGTGTTACATCAATTGAATTTTCCTGCAAATTTTTCTCCTTTGCGTCCTATCCTTATCTCCATTATAGCATATCAAAAAATAAACTGCAGAGCTATTCCCTCCCACATCTTGGAGGTGAAGACGAACTATTTCCTTAAGTATTTTTAGGGATAAGACACGATTAAGTTCCCTCTCACTCAGCAAAAGAAAGCATCCCAAAGAGCCTATCTACCGATTACATTAACTCTAAAAGGGGCATCCCTTCCACTTGAAATACTTAAATAGTAGCTTATCTTGTCGGTTTAGTGGGTCTCTAGCCTCTTCTTTAATGAAGCAAATAGTCGTCCCAAATCCTATCAAACTCACTTAGATTAAAGATAAAACTAGCATCATCTTCCAAATAACGGCTAATTTTTTCAAAATCATCAGTGTGCTTAGGAAAGCTTGTATCATTAAAAGCCAAATCTGCCAAAACAGCTACAGGTTCCTGATTTTGAGGATTACGTTGCGTCATTAGCCACGTATAAAATGATTTTCTCATTACTAATGTCTTTCTAAATTAAGATACTGAAGGGTCTAATGCTCCAGTAGGCTATTCGAGTTGTGTTCGAAAAGGCAATTGTTACTCCAAAAGCACCCTTTTCTTAAGTCTGAGATTGCCAAATCTCCTTAAGAGTCTTGTGTCTGCGTCTACTGCTTCGAGCATACTGTTGGGGATTTTTTCGATAAAAATCTTGATGATTTTCTTCTGCTGGGTAAAAGGGTTGAGCTTTCTCAATCTTAGTCACAATAGGCTTATCAAAGCGTCCTGAAGCTTGCAGATTCGCTTTTGATGCCTCAGCTACCTCCCTTTGCTTTTCATTGCAATAAAAAATAATTGGACGATAATTGTCTCCTCTATCCTCAAATTGACCAAAGGCATCTGTTGGGTCAGTCTGTGTCCAATAGATTGCGACTAAGTCGGCAAAGGAAATTTTACGCTCATCAAACAAAATTTCAACCGCTTCTGTATGCCCTGTTGTTTTAGAGCAAACTTGCTCATAAGTTGGATTTGGCAGATGACCGGCCGTATAACCACTTGTAATAGACAGAATCCCTGGAGTTTCCTCGAATGGTTCTAGCATACACCAGAAACAACCTCCCGCAAAAATAGCACGTTCCATAAGTTTTCTCCCTTCAATCTGTGATAAGCCTCACTTAATGGAAAGGCCTCTGTTAATTCTAATCTGTATCGCTCATTATATCAAAAAAAATTGCTCTTGTCTCTATTTAGTCAGGGGTGATAAGGAGAGGAAACCATACGGAACGAGACAGTATTTTGATGCATCATTTCCTTTATTGTCCAACTAGGTAGACAGCTAATGTAAATGTATGAAATTGCTTTTTATTACTCACTGAAAATCTGTCTTCTTCTTTGACAAATGATTGGGCAAGGGTATGCCTCTTCAAAAATGGAAAACCTGAGTAGATTACAGCTACTCAGGTCAACTCTATTCTCCTGATGAATACAGGTAGCGATAGATTCTATTGTTATCAGTGTCAGGGCCATAAACACGCTCAAACTTCTCTGGAAATTCTTGCTCTAAGTCACGGTTGCTCAAGACATAAGTGACCTTTAAGGCTGTTAATTCTTCAATATTCAAAGTGATATTGAGAACATCTGGGCTAAGTTGAGCTGACATGGCTGTCTCTGCCTCAGACAAAACAATTCTTGTATGAGAGTAGCGGTTCCACTCATTTTCTAACTGACCTTCTGGGTCTAGAATCTCCATCAAGCTTGTATCTGGATAGAACCTGACCCCATTAATCGTCTTTGCCCCAAACATTTGTGGATAATTATAAAGCAAACTGCTATCCACTAACCACAAGGCCTCCTCATCCGCTGCAACTTTCTCTTCTATAGCAGTTGCTAGTTTGCGGTCTTCAATAACACTAATACCTTGAACGATTGGATTAACAGTAAAACCTGAAATAAGACTTCCTGCAAACAAAAGAATAAGACAAAGCTTTTTGTAGTGATAAAGTGCTAAAAGCAAAGCTACAATAATCAGTCCAAGCACCAAGAGCATTTGACTTCTGGGCACATAATTTAGATATTCTTGGTCTTTGACGACAAAATAAGACAAAACAGCGGAGACAGTTACCATCAGTCCTAAAAGCACCTTCTTAGACTGATAGACTTTTTCACGCCAAATATAACCCAAAAACCAAATGCTAGCAAAAACAGCAATGACAGACATCGCTTGCCAGGCACGACTCCCTGTTACAAAGCTAAACAGTGTCACCTTGGCTACAATAGTTGGAATTGATATAACGCTATAAAGATAAAGCAGAAAAGCATATATTAAGAAGAGAAGCCCCAAGCCGTTCTCTCTTATCTTATCTTTCTTGATAACAAAAGGCGTTAACACAAGAATAAACGGTAGAAAGTTTAGTGAGGAAGACATCTCTACCTGATTGGATACTTCTGGTGTACTAAAGGGTAGAAAAACATTGATTAGAAAATTGGTTACGTGTCCGAAAGAAAAGTCGCCTCCTGTTGATACACGGCTTCCTGGATAAACGGTATTTAGGGTTGCAAGAACAGCCTCCCAACTTTCCCAAAGGGAATAAGTAATTCCCCCCCCTGTCAAGACTGCAGTGACTCCCATAATGACCCAGTCGTCTTTTTTTAATTTCTTTTTCCTGAGTGCTTGAAGGAAATAATAAAGAAAACAACCTAAAATCACATAGGCAAAGACAACTTGAAAGGCTGGATAAATCACCAGAACAAAACCAATGAGGCTGCTGGATAACATAGCTGCAAATGCCATTTTATGCCACCGTTTTTTAGCGTGAAAGAAATGGTAAATCGTCACCATTGCTAGCAGACTAAACCAAACAATATCACCCAAATG
>DIXV01000073.1:34555-36016 GCA_002436115.1 Streptococcus sp. UBA6071
TAAAGATAGCAACTTGTTTTTCCGTGTTATAATCATGCAAAACTCAAATGCCAAAAGAAGGAAGGTGATGACCTTGAAACACCAATACCAAGATATGCTCCTAGATGGTCCTAGAAAGAAGGCTCCCCAATTAAAAGGTTTCCCAAGAGCCGATAGATGTCTTATGGGAGCATGATAGGCTAAAATCATATTTTGACCTGATAGCCCATACCTTGAATTGACCAGAGATTGCCCCGTCTTTGATTGAGAAATGAAATAGGAGGATTGTACCATCCACTCATCTGATCGAATAAGTCTAGGCGTCCCCCAAATCGTTCCATCTGCCTTGGGCGGAAGTGATATCCAATCTCCCATGGTTGTTTCCTTGGTACTGACTATCTGCCCCTTGTCACCTGCGTCTGAAACACCAAAAAGGCTCCAAGCACCAGAAGATGAGCCATTTAAATTGAGCATGACCCCTAAAAGAAAGGCTATGAGTGCTATTAAGTATCTCTTTTTAACGATGTGTTCTGTTATGCTTTTCATTGTAGTAATCATAAACCCCGAGTTCGTATTGCATGCGATTTTGTCTAACAACAGTGTCCAAAATTAAGCTAGAAATAAAGAAAAGTGTTGCTAAAATCATAAAGCCTGTTGCTAAAATAGCCGATGGCAGTTTTTCAATAAAACCAGTTTGTGCATACTCACTAATGACAGGAAAACCAACTATAAGACCAAGAATTAACATAATAAGGGCTAACGTTGAGAAGAAAATCAGTGGTTTGTAATCTTTAAAAAGGCTGAAAATCAGTTTCAAGACCTTAAAGCCATCCGAAAAAGTATTTAATTTTGACTCGCTACCTTCTGGCCTATCTTGGTAAGTGATTGGTACTTCAACAAGTTTAAAGCGTTTGTCCATGGCATGAATAGAAAGTTCTGTTTCAATTTCAAAACCTGGTGATAAAACCGGAAAAGTCTTAACAAAAAGTCTATTGAAACCTCGATAACCTGTCATGATATCGTTGTAATTCCCCTTGTAAAGGCTGTTAATTAAGGTTTTTACTAGATTGTTTCCAAAATCATGAAAGCCTCGTTTATTCTCCTTGGCATAGGTTCCGTTTGACAAACGGTCTCCAATCGTCATATCTGCCAGTCCTTTATGTAGAGGATCTAATAATTTCTCCACTTCCGCCGCTGGATAGGTGTCATCTGCATCTGCCATAATATAATAATCAGCATCAATTTCTCGGAACATTGATCGAACAACATTTCCCTTACCTTGACGTGGTTCAAATTTTACAAAAGCACCTGTCTGGCGTGCCAATTCATTCGTTCTGTCCTTAGAATTGTTATCATACACATAGATGTCCGCCTCAGGCAACACTTCTTGAAAATCTTTGATAACTTTTTGAATCGTGATTTCTTCATTGTAAGCTGGCAACAGCACCGCGATTTTTTCTTTCATTTTCTGTGATTCTCCTT
>DIXV01000053.1 GCA_002436115.1 Streptococcus sp. UBA6071
GCAGTTAGTTTTTACAACCTTTATGGTGGCAAAATTGCAGACACCCCAGGATTTTCTTCCCTAGATTACGAAATAAAAGATAAAGAGAAGCTTAACCAAAGTTTTCTAGAGATTGCTAGGTTTTCCCAAAATTGCAAATTTAGAACCTGTACCCATACTCACGAGCCAGCCTGTGCTGTAAAACCAGCTGTAGAGGAAGGGGAAATTGCCAAGAGCCGTTTTGATAATTACCTCCAGTTCCTTTCGGAAATTGAAAATCGGAGAGAGACTTACAAAAAAGTTGCTAAAAAAATGAAATAAAAAGAAAGTTGAGAAGCGAGAATGCCTAACTATAAAATTGCCCCGTCTATTCTGGCCGCAGATTATGCTAATTTTGAGCAAGAGCTTAAACGTATTGAGGCTTCAGGCAGTGAATATGTTCATATTGATATTATGGATGGACACTTTGTGCCTAACATTAGCTTTGGTTCGGATGTTGTGGCTGCCATGCGTCCGCACAGCAAGTTAGTTTTTGACTGTCATCTGATGATTTCAAACCCTGAAGCCCATATCGAGAGTTTTGCACGTGCAGGGGTGGATATTCTAACCATCCATGTAGAGTCGACTGATCATATTCATGGTGCCCTACAAAAAATAAAGGAAACAGGGATGAAGGCGGCAGTTGTTGTAAACCCGGGCACCCCAATTTCAGCTATCACACATGTCTTGGATTTGGTGGATCAAGTTCTGATTATGACGGTTAATCCAGGCTTTGGCGGTCAGAAGTTTATTGCAACGATGACAGAGAAAATAGTCGACTTAGTTACTATACGCGATTCAAAAGGATTGCAGTTTGATATTGAAGTAGATGGAGGGATTGATAACCAGACCATCTCTCTAGCGGCGCAAGCGGGGGCTAATATCTTTGTTGCAGGCTCCTATGTTTTTAAAGGCGATGTAACAGAGCGGGTAGCTAGTTTGCGAGCGGCTCTTAATGGCTAAAGAAAAGATAGCAGTGGTAGCGGGCCATCGCCCAGAGCGTCTTGCTAGAGATTTTGACTACTACATTGGCGTAGATGCGGGTTGTTTGTCAATTATGCAGGCCGATTTACCCTTGACTCTTGCTGTGGGGGATTTTGACTCAGTAAAGCAAGAAGAGGAGCAAACCATTCAGAACTATGCAAAAAAATGCATCAAACTAAGGGCTGAAAAGGCCGATACAGATTTGGAATGGGCTCTTAAGGAGGTCGTAAAGACTTGGCCTGAGGCTGAAATTGTGATTTATGGAGGCCTCGGAGGCCGTCTAGATCATGCATTGACTAATATTTTTTTGCCCAGTCATCCTGACTTAGGTCCCTTTATGTCACAATTCCAGCTGATAAATAAGCAAAACCTCCTTAGGTTTTACCCAGCAGGTAGGCATACAATTCAACCAAAGAAACCCTATCACTATGTCTCTTTCGTGGTAGAAGGAGGAGGGGTTTTAGAAATTACGGGTGCAAAATATGAGCTAAAGGCCCAAAATTATTTCTCTAGGAAGGTCTATGTTAGCAATGCGTTCTTGAAGAGCCCTATTCAGGTGAGTCTTTGTTCAGGCTACTTGGTCGTTATTTACAGCAAGGATACATGATATGATGTTTTTAATATTACTTTTTTTGGTCTTATTGATGATAGGATGCTATTTTCTTTGGCAAAGACAAGGAACTTTGATTCAGAAAATAGAAGAGCATTTAGAAGGCCAATCCGATCGGTTATCCGATCAAGTGACTTACCTTCTCGAAAAATCAAATAAAGACCAGTTAATTAATCTGCACCAACTCAATAGTCAAACGACGGATAGATTGGTTGAGCTAAGAAAGGAATTGTATACGACGCTTTCTGACTTGCGTACAAGTATTAACCAAAGTCTTGAAAAAAATCGAGATGTGGCAGATCAACGGCTGAAGGCTATCCAAGATTCCAATGACCAACGCCTCGAAGCCATGCGACAAACCGTTGAAGAAAAGCTAGAGAAGACGTTACAAACACGACTGCAAACTTCTTTTGAGACCGTTTCTAAACAACTAGAGTCGGTCAACAAAGGTTTGGGAGAAATGCAAAATGTTGCCCGAGATGTCGGCAGTCTCAATAAAGTTTTGTCTGGAACTAAGACGAGAGGCATCTTAGGGGAACTCCAGCTAGCACAGATTATTGAAGACATCATGATACCAAGCCAGTATGAACGAGAATTTGTGACGGTTAAGGGAAGTGACTATCGAGTTGAATTTGCCATTAAACTACCAGGACAGGGAGCAGAGGACTATGTTTACCTTCCCATTGATTCTAAGTTTCCCCTAGCAGATTATTATCGGTTAGAGGAAGCTTATGAACAGGATAATAAGCTACAAATTGATCAAGCACGAAAAAGTTTGTTGGCAAGTATCAAAGGGTTTGCTAAAGGCATCAAACAAAAATACCTTAACCCACCAGAGACCACCCAATTTGCCATTTTATTTCTACCAACGGAAGGTCTCTATTCGGAAGTGGTGCGTCAGCCAGAATTTTTTGATGGTCTTAGACGGTCTGAAAACATCTTAGTAGCTGGACCATCAACATTGTCTGCCTTACTTAATTCTCTATACGTAGGCTTTAAGACACTTAAAATTCAAAAATCCGCAAATGATATCAGCAAGGTCTTAGGAAATGTCAAGACGGAATTTGGGAAATTTGGAGGCATGTTGGAAAAAACACAGACTCAGCTGAATTATGCCTCTAAAAATATTGACAACCTTTTAACCACACGAACCAATGCCATTGAACGTGTCTTACGTAATATTGAGCATTATGAAGATGAACAGACCAAGTCACTTTTAAATCTACCAGAAATTGAGGATCAAGATGAAAATTAACCAAATGAAAAAAGATGCCCCCTTCGAAGGTTTTTACCTCATTAAGTCAGCTGAGGTTCGCCAAACACGGGCAGGTAAGGATTATTTAGCTTTTACTTTTCAGGATGACACGGGAACAATTGAGGGCAAACTCTGGGATGCACAACCTTATAACGTTGCAGAGTTTACGTCGGGGAAGGTCGTCTTTATGGCTGGGATGCGGGAAGTCTATAACAATACCCCACAAGTTAATCAAATCAGTTTGCGTTTGCCTAAACTGGATGAACCAAAGGATCCAGCGGATTTTCAAGAAAAACCACCCGTTGATGTTTCAGATACACGAAATTACCTACAACAGATGATTTTTAAAATCGAAAATGCGACTTGGCAAAGATTAGTACGTACCCTTTATGCCAAGTATGATAAGGAATTTTATAGTTATCCTGCTGCCAAAACAAATCATCACGCCTTTTATTCAGGACTATCCTATCATACGGCTACTATGGTTCGCTTGGCTGATAGTATCGGAGATATCTATCCCCAGCTAAATAAAAGTCTTTTGTTTGCAGGTATCATGCTACATGACTTAGCCAAGGTCATTGAACTTTCTGGTCCAGATGATACCCATTATACTACCCGAGGAAATCTGATTGGTCATATTGCCCTTATTGACGAGGAGATGACTAAGGCACTCATCGAATTAGGGATTGATGATAGCAAAGAGGAAGTGACGGTGCTTCGTCACCTGATTCTTAGTCATCATGGTCTTTTGGAATACGGTAGTCCAGTTCGTCCGCAAATCATGGAGGCAGAAATCCTCCACCTAATAGATAATATTGATGCGGAAATGATGATGATGCTAAGTGCGCTAGACAAGGTAGGAGAAGGAGAAGTGACCAACCGCCTCTTTGCAATGGATAATCGCTCTTTTTACAAACCCCATCTATAAAAAAATTCGCTTTTTTCTAAAGTGTGATATAATAGGATAAATAAGATAGAATAGGAGGTTAATATGAAAGTAAGAAGAAGTGAACGGATGGTATTGATTTCCAACTACTTGATTAATCATCCGTACGAGTTAACCAGTCTGAGTCTTTTTGCGAGTCGCTATGGTTCAGCTAAGTCGTCAATTTCTGAAGATATTTCCATTATTAAACGTGCTTTTGAAGGCAGTGAAATCGGAAATATTGAGACGGTAACAGGAGCGGGTGGCGGCGTTGTTTTTACGCCGACTATTTCTGATAAAGAGGCAAGAGAAATCGCTGAAGGCCTGTGTCATCGTATGTCGGAGAGCGATCGTATTTTACCAGGTGGCTATATTTATTTGTCTGATTTATTGTCTACCCCGATGATTTTAAAGCATATTGGTCGAATCATTGCTAAAGCCTTCTCAGATGAAAAAATTGATGCTGTTATGACGGTTGCTACAAAGGGAGTTCCCTTGGCTAATGCGGTAGCAGAGGTACTTAATGTTCCCTTTGTTATTGTTCGCCGAGACTTGAAAATCACAGAAGGTTCGACTGTTTCGGTCAACTATGTCTCCGGCTCAAGTGATCGTATTGAGAAAATGTTCCTCTCCAAACGTAGCTTAAAGCCAGGCAGTCGTGTCCTGATTGTAGACGACTTTCTTAAAGGTGGTGGAACAATCAATGGGATGATGAGTCTTTTAACAGAATTTGATTGTAGCTTAGCAGGTGTCGCTATTTTTGCGGATAATGTTCAAGGGCAACGTGAAGAGATGACCTATAAATCGCTACTTTCAGTCACCCATATTGACATCAAAAACAAAGAAATAGCTGTCACACTGGGAAATATGTTTGACTAATTTAAGAAACAGGGACAAAAATATTCTCAGATAGGTAAGAGCAAGGGACTTAAAGCGCCCTTGCTTTTCGTTTAGCTGTATTTGTGACCAACCACTTTTCATCTAGGATATGAGGATTGTAGGGCATTTTTCTGCTTGATACCTTCCTAATACGGTCAGTAAAAAATGATAGAGGAAGGCGTAATAACTTCAATAAAGAGGTGATTGACGTTCTTGGCTTCAGAGCTGATTTTGCCAAAGCATAAATGGGCTACTTTCAAGTATTTTCAGAAAGCAACTTTCTTGAGGCAATTGACTGGATAAGTGCTGGGTAAGTCTTGACAAAAGCTTGACGATTAGAGATAATGGAGGGGTAATATCTTACTTATGATGTCAATCGGTATGAACTATTTATGTGACTGATTAGGAGTAACAGATGAAATATAAAACATTTAAACAACTTATTTATTGGAGTTTTGCACCACTACTGTTGATTGGATTGTTGACAGGACAACTGGTAGAGGCTGAGGAAAATTCTCCTCAACCTACCGTGCAGATTATTGCTTTAGCAGAGACATCTACTTCTGTTCCAGCGGTGTCATCTGTCCAGCCGACAGTGCCAAATGCGTCCAACCCAGTGTCGGAGCCATTAGAACCGACGATACCCAGCTCCTCTAACCAGGCTGCTAAGCCACTAGAACCAACGGTTTCGGAGTCATCCACTCAATCGGCAACCCCTATTCAACCGACGACACCCAGCTCAGCTAGTCAGTCAGCAACAGTGTCTCCTATTCAGCCGACGGTGCCTTCAACCCAAAGTCAGTATCATAAATCTGGTGCTTCTATTCAGGAGTCAGTAACCCCTGAAGTCAGGGATGAGGCCAATGCTTCAGCAAATACCCCTCAATCATCCTTGGGAGAGGATGTGCAATCGGATTCAAAAACAAGCCTTAAAGCAGTCAATACAATTTTACCTGCAACTGGGACTATTTCTAATCTGGGCTTTTCGACGATGGGTTTCTCCCTATTAGCCTACTTAACATGTACCAGACAAGCTCAGTTTATTGGTCTGACTCGATACATTTTTCAAAGAAAAGGAGCCTCTATTCACCTTTGAGTGAGTAGAGACTCTTTTTTATAGTCTGTTCAAAGACAGTTGTAAGTTGTTGGCTTGATTTGATGAGTTAAAACTATATAAATTACAGGCTAGATACTTCTATTTTAAAGGGCTATCATAAGAGATTCCTACCGAAATGAAATAATCGTCACTTAAAGAGGAGATATTAGGTAAGAGGAGCCTAATGAGAGCTCCAACTACTTTTTAGATTTTAAGAAGGATTTTCCTAGGAAAAGTCCCAATCCTATCAAGGCAACAGAACCAACGAGGGCAAGTGGAACAGCTGCATTTTTCGTGTTGCGTTCGGCATTTTGTTGGTTAGTCGTACGTGTAGAAGCCTGTTGTGATGAACTTGATTTTGTTCTTGCTCTTTTGGTGTTTTTTTTGCTTTTAGGTTCTTTGTTTCTATCAACAGTGCCGTTAGAGGTTTCTGTCTGTGTTTCCAATCCGATAGTTGTTTCCTCTTGTGTAATAGGGTTGGAGTTGGCAACTTCAAGAGAGTTCAGGGGTGATTGAACGAGAGAAGGGGCAATCGGTCCAGTTGTAAGCGGCGTACTTAAAGAAGATGATGAACTAGCTTGAAGATTAGTCGTAGCACTAAGTGCTCCAGTATTGCTAACTGTTGAAGTTGTTAGCGTTACTGAAGTCATAGGTTCTTCGGAA
>DIXV01000063.1:0-18803 GCA_002436115.1 Streptococcus sp. UBA6071
CCTATCATAATACTAGGAAATGTAGTATAATGTATACGTTAGAAAGAGAGTTTGTAATGAAGAGAGAAATTACACCGGACATGTATAATTACAATAAGTTTCCTGGGCCAAAATTTGAACACTTGGATAAGAAAGTGTCTTCTGAAAAAGTTGAACTCACCTTGGTGGAGGACTATAGGAATGCTTTTGATCTGGTAAGGTTTGAACAGCGTTTTTCCATGCTTATGCTTAAGTTTGACTATATCGTGGGCGATTGGGGCAATGACCAGTTACGGTTAAGAGGATTCTACAGAGATGACAAACCCGTAGATAATTCTCTTAAGATAAGTCGCCTTCAAGATTATCTGTTGGAATATTGTAACTATGGCTGTGCCTACTTTGTTCTAGAAAATAATGAGCCAAAAGAAATGCCTTCGGAGGAAGGAAGAACGCGAAAAAATCGCCACCATCGGAGACAAAAAACGACCAATCAGCACTTTGAACATAGTCCAGCTGAGGCTAAAACAGTTCGTAAACAACAAGAAAAACGAAGACATAAGCAGAAAAACCAGAAAGCCGATCGTCATTTTAATATCAAAAACGAGAGAATAGATCGCAAAAAAGATGAAAAACAAGATAATCACACTGGCAAACGAGGCTTTGTGATTCGACAAAAGTAAGGGGAAAAAACGATGACACTATCAATTTACGGCTTGACTCGTGAAGAGCTCATTAATTGGATGGAAGAACACGGAGAAAAGAAGTTTCGTGCCAACCAAATCTGGGATTGGTTATACACCAAACGTGTGCAAGGTTTTGAGGAAATGACCAATCTCTCTAAAGAATTGATGGATAAGTTGTCTTCAAACTTTGTGATTAACCCTCTAACCCAACGAATTGTACAAGAATCAGCAGATGGAACGGTGAAATACCTCTTTGAGTTACCCGATGGGATGCTTATTGAAACCGTCTTGATGCGTCAGCACTATGGCTTATCCGTTTGCGTCACGACTCAAGTTGGCTGTAATATAGGCTGCACTTTTTGTGCTTCTGGTTTGATAAAGAAACAACGTGACCTGACTGCAGGAGAGATTGTTTCCCAAATTATGTTGGTGCAGAATTATTTTGATGAAAAAGCCCAAGGAGAACGTGTGAGTCATGTTGTGGTCATGGGGATAGGTGAACCTTTTGACAATTATAAAAATGTTCTAAATTTCCTTAGGATCATCAATGATGATAAAGGTTTGGGAATTGGTGCTCGCCATATCACTGTTTCAACATCAGGATTAGCTCATAAAATTAAGGCGTTTGCAAATGAAGGCATCCAAGTCAATTTAGCTGTTTCTCTTCATGCACCCAATAATACCTTACGTTCGAGCATTATGCGCATTAATCGTTCTTTTCCTTTGGAAAAACTTTTCGAGGCCATTGACTACTACATTAAAACAACGAATCGGCGTGTAACTTTTGAATACATCATGTTAAACCGTGTTAATGATGGGGTTGAACAGGCCTTGGAACTGGTTGAACTTCTTAAAGACATAAAGAAGCTTAGCTATGTCAATCTCATCCCCTATAATCCTGTGACAGAACATGACCAATACAGTCGTAGTCCTAAAGAACGAGTATTGGCTTTCTATGATGCCTTAAAGAAAAAAGGGGTTAATTGTGTTATCCGACAAGAACATGGGACAGATATTGATGCAGCTTGTGGGCAATTGCGGTCAAATACAATGAAGAAGACCGTCAAAAAATAGAAACTGAAAACGGCAGAGGGTATGATGAAAGCAATAGTTAATCCAAGTTTTGAATTGTCCTCTACTAGTCGGAAGTGGGCCTACGCTTTTTTAATCGCTCAGCTCTTATTTCTGGTTCTTGTGTGTTTTTTGCCACAGAGTGTCTATCCTCAACTAAAGGGTAGTGAGACTCCAGGGATTGTTCATATCGGTCGTCTCGTTTTTCTGCCTCTTCCTTTTAATGCCTTGATTCAGCTAGGGAAAATTCCAAATATATCTGATTTAACTGTCATCCTCCTTCAAAATATTAGTAATGTTTTTCTAATCTACCCATTGGTTTTAGCGCTACTTTTTCTTTTTAAGGAATGGCGATCCACAAAAAAGGTGGTGTGGTATGGCTTTCTTATCAGCCTTACAATTGAGTTAACCCAACTTCTCTTAGATTTTTTCTTTGACTTTAATCGTGTTTTTGAAACTGATGATTTGATAACTAACACATTGGGAGCCTATTTGGCTTATCTGACTTACCAAAAATTGAAAGCACTTCATCAAAGGACCATCATCAAAGAATAGGCTAGTATTATTAGAGAGTAACTCTTTTCTCGTGATATCAAAGGGGATTCCATTTGTAACTATGGGGTTAGTTCGTTTAGAAACCCATCCATTTTTTAAAGCAAATGATAGCAAGTAAGGCAAGATAAATAAAAGGAATGAAAGGCAGGCTCTTCTGCCTTTTTTTTCTGATAAAATCTAACAGCCCAATCAAACTGGCAAGCTGTAGAACCCAAAGCGTGTCTTGAAAATTGAGAATGAGACTAATGCTTGCCAAATAGAGGAAATCCCCAGAACCGATAGGGATGTAGGATAACTGAGCCAGAATAGCAAAGCCTAGCAAAAAGAAAGTTAAAGGATTGGATGGCACAAATAGATTGGAAAGAAAAAAGCTGATCAGCCAAAGCATCAAAGGGTAGGATTGGCTCTTCTTATCATAAATAGCCAAAGAGAGTCCTGTTAATAAAATTAGTCCTTCGGGGATGTTCAAGAAACCGTGATGAACTAAATAAGTCAGAAGTGTAGAGATGCAGGCTAGTAAGATGGCGGTATTTGGGGGCTGTTTTTCTTCCACATCAGAAGGAATAGCCAATTGATAAAGATAGTCACCAAGAAGACCCCAGAGAAAACCAAATCCGGAACCAGAAACTAAGATTAAAAGAGTGTTCATACTTCTTTATTCGTTATATTTTATAAAGTTTTGCGACTTTTCTAATCTAAGTTTAAAGTTTTGCAGTCCGATTTTCAAAGTGTTATAATGAGGGTATAAAGATAGATAAGGAGACTGTAGATGACAATTTATAATCAAGCAGATGTTGCTGTTGCGAGTTTTGGCAAGGGCGATTCATTGGCTGCAACCAAAGAAATACTTAATCAATCTGTGGCGGATCTTTCTGTTGCACATAGCATATTACATCAAATTCACTGGTATATGAGAGGTCAAGGCTTTTTGGTCTATCATCCCAAGATGGATGACTATATGGCAGAACTTGATACCTATCTGGATGACATTAGCGAACGTCTAATTACCCTTGGTGGGTCACCGTTTTCGACCTTGAAGGAGTTCAGTGACAACTCCAAACTCGTGGAAAAGAAAGGTGCGTTTAAAACATCTATGTCAGAACATCTGGCACGTGTAATTGAGGTTTTCCGTTACCTGGTGTCTCACTTCCAGACTGCTCTGGATACGACCGATGAAGATGGAGATGATGTCTCTAACGATATTTATGTCGGAGCTAAAGCAAGTCTTGAAAAACACATCTGGATGCTCCAAGCAGAATTAGGTCAAGCACCTGACTTATAAGAATTTTAAAAAGAGGAAAGTCTATCCTCTTTTTTTAGTGTCTTTATCGGAGGATTGGAATGGTATGAGGAACTCTAGGGTATTTCCCTTGTCTCTCTAATTTCTAATATTTTAGTATAAAATGATGAAAATAGGCGACGCAAACCTTTTTTTCATGTTATACTAAACATAGAAAGAGGTTTTTTTGCTATGAAAGAAAAATTATTTGTCGTAGGCGATGTCCATGGAGAATACGACTTGTTAGAGAAACTCTTGCAGCATTGGAACAAGGAAGAGGAAACCTTAGTCTTCTTAGGAGATCTAGCTGATCGAGGACCAGAGAGTAAACGGTGTTTTTTATTGGTTAAGGAGTTGGTAGAGACTTATCAAGCAGTCTGTATCAGTGGTAATCATGAAGTGCTATTTTTGGACTTTCTTCAGTTTCCTCAGAAAAAATTTAGCCATTATGTGATGAATGGAGGCTATGCCACTCTAGAAAGCCTGTTTTATTCAGGTGTTTTAGAGGAAAATACACCAGAACAACTTGCTGATAAAATACAATCAGATTACGCTGATTTAGTCCGTTTTTTGAAGGCTTTACCTTTCTACTACGAGACGGATTATTGTCTCTGTGTTCATGCAGGAGTGAATTTGGATCTCGAAGACTGGCGTGAGACCGAACCGTCCGATTTTGTTTGGATGCGAGAAGCATTTTTTCAACATGAAAAAGCCCTAGAAAAACTAATTGTTTTCGGGCATACACCAGTGCAATATCTCCATAAAAATGGTTTCCAGACACATATCTGGTATCAGAACCATAAACTTAATATTGATGGGGGAGCTGCATATGAAGGTTCGTTACATGGAGTTGTGATCTCCAAAAATGGCTTAGAGAAGGATTATCAAATCTTTCACCCGAACCATCGATGGGAGTGATTTCTAGCAGGGTCAAGGGATGGATAGGACTTGAAAAAAGATTGGAAATTTGCTAGACTTTCTCTATGAAGTCATACTACGATGTTCAACAATTGCTTAAGCGGTTCGGTATTTTGGTCTATATGGGGAATCGTCTTTACGACATTGATATGAGCCGCTTAGAACTAGCAAAAATTTATGAAAACGGGCTAATTGGCCGTAAGGAGTTTTTACAAGCGGACTTGATTTTACATCAAGAGTATTTACAGGAAAAAGCCTATCAACAAAAGAAACGGAGAAAAAAGGAATGACTTTTAACCTACTGATTGCCCTACTTGTATTACTGGCAAGTTGGATGGGGTATAATTATTGGCGGATAAGCAAAGCCGCTAAGGTAGTTGATAATGCTGATTTTGCGAAGTTGATGCAGAAAGGGCAAATTATTGATTTACGTCCAGCGGTGGAGTTTCAGACCAAGCACATCATTGGTGCACGGAATTTTCCGAAAGAGCAGTTTAAAGCTAGTCTAAGTGCCCTTCGAAAGGAAAAACCTGTCCTAATCTATGAAAACACTCGGGGAAGTTTGGTGTCTAATGCGGCGCTTATCCTTAAGAAAAATGGCTTTCACGAGGTCTATACGCTCAAATATGGTCTTAACTACTGGGATGGTAAAGTTAAAGAGAAAAGGTGACGTGTTCCCTTACAACAAGAAGAAAAAAGCCACAACAACTGAACAAGGGCAGGGAAGTGATTGTCCCTGTCCTTGTTTTACCAAAATAAGGATAACATTTGAAAACATTTACACATGATAGAAGCCAGAGCTTAAGAGTTTTTTATGGTATAATATGGTGTTAATTAAAAATAAATCGAGGAAACAATGACTAATTTAAGACAAGATATTCGAAACATTGCTATTATTGCTCACGTTGACCACGGGAAGACAACATTGGTTGACGAACTTTTGAAGCAATCACAGACGCTTGATGAGAGAACAGAGCTTGACGAGCGAGCTATGGACTCGAATGATATTGAAAAAGAACGTGGGATTACCATTTTAGCTAAGAATACCGCAGTTGCCTACAATGATGTCCGAATCAATATCATGGACACCCCTGGTCACGCAGACTTCGGAGGAGAAGTTGAGCGTATTATGAAAATGGTGGATGGGGTTGTTCTAGTTGTTGACTCTTATGAAGGCACGATGCCCCAAACACGTTTTGTTTTGAAAAAAGCTTTGGAGCAGAACTTGATTCCAATTGTCGTGATCAATAAAATTGATAAGCCTTCTGCTCGTCCAGAAGAAGTTGTTGATGAAGTTCTTGAACTCTTTATTGAGCTCGGTGCAGATGGTGATCAACTAGACTTTCCAGTTGTCTACGCCTCGGCGCTAAATGGGACCTCATCCTTATCGGACAATCCAGAAGAACAAGAAAAAACGATGGGACCAATCTTCGATACCATTATTGAACATATCCCAGCTCCAGTAGATAATTCAGAAGAGCCTCTACAATTTCAGGTGTCCTTGCTGGACTATAATGACTTTGTTGGCCGTATCGGTATTGGCCGTGTTTTTCGAGGCAGTGTAAAGGTTGGAGATCAAGTTACCTTATCAAAATTAGATGGAAGCAGTAAGAATTTTCGAGTTACCAAACTCTTTGGTTTCTTTGGTTTAGAGCGTAAAGAAATTCAAGAGGCTAAAGCTGGTGATTTGATTGCTGTATCGGGGATGGAAGATATCTTTGTAGGAGAAACCGTTACCCCAACTGATTGTATCGAACCCCTACCGATTCTTCGTATTGATGAGCCAACTCTCCAGATGACTTTCTTAGTCAATAATTCTCCATTTGCGGGTCGTGAAGGGAAGTGGGTGACCTCTCGTAAAGTAGAGGAACGCCTCTTAGCTGAATTGCAGACAGATGTCTCCTTGCGAGTAGATGCGACCGATTCACCTGATAAATGGTTGGTTTCAGGTCGAGGAGAACTTCACTTATCTATCTTGATTGAAACCATGCGTCGAGAAGGCTACGAATTGCAAGTGTCACGTCCAGAAGTTATTATCAAGACGATTGACGGTGTTCAAATGGAACCTTTTGAACGTGTGCAAATTGATACACCAGAAGAATACCAGGGTTCAGTTATTCAATCACTTTCCGAACGCAAGGGAGATATGCTTGATATGCAATCTACCGGCAATGGACAAACACGCTTGGTTTTCTTAGTTCCGGCACGAGGGCTCATCGGTTATTCAACAGAATTTCTATCAATGACACGTGGTTATGGCATCATGAACCACACATTTGACCAGTATTTGCCTGTTGTTGCAGGAGAAATAGGAGGTCGTCATCGTGGAGCCTTAGTATCTATTGATGCTGGTAAAGCGACAACTTACTCTATCATGCGAATTGAAGAGCGTGGAACCATTTTTGTCAATCCAGGGACAGAGGTTTATGAAGGCATGATTATTGGAGAAAACTCACGGGACAATGACCTGACGGTCAACATCACGACAGCTAAGCAAATGACCAATGTACGTTCTGCAACGAAAGATCAAACCTCGGTTATCAAAACACCTCGTATTTTGACACTAGAAGAATCTCTTGAATTCCTAAATGATGATGAATACATGGAGGTGACTCCTGAGTCAATCCGTTTGCGTAAGCAAATTTTGGATAAGGCAGGGCGTGATAAGGCTAGCAAAAAGAGAAAGTCCGCAGAATAAGAAAATGAAGAGTAAAGGCTGATGGAAAAGGGAGTTAACCTGGCCTAGTTGCCTAATTAGCGGATTCACAGCCTTTTTGGTGTCAGGGTTATTGTTCCAGATCAAAAGGGAAAGGCTAGGAAGTCAGAATGAGAATTTCTTTTCTTTCCCCTTAAGTATCTGGGCTTTTGACTTATAAGGGTTAGATGTTCCGGTGAGAGAACAAAGGGTGTTACAAAAGGAGGAATCAAAACTGTTTTATTTTATTTTAGCTATTTTGCTCCTTTTATATTATGTCTTTGCAGCGACGCCAGCCATTAAAGGGACTCTTAATCTGGTGCTTTTAGTCTTCGGGGTTGTCTTGTTTCTAACCTTGCTTATTCTGGTTGCTATGCAGATAACACAATCGCCTATTGAGATTTGGGTAGGCGTCATTATGGTCTTATTGGGGCTGTGGTCACTATGGGACATCAGTCAAATGGAGAAAAAGGGCGATCCCCCCAGGGATAAGAGGACAAGGGAAACGTTTCTGTCTAAGTTCTTTTGATAGACTCGCTTTAAATCTTGTAACTCCTATACTTGCTCACAATTAGGTGAGCTTTTCTGTGCAACTGTTGAGGAGGATCGGACAAAAGTCCTGCCTCTTTTTTCTATCTATCGCTTAAGGCAAGGTCTACCAAAAGATCGGCCCGTTTCATGGTCTTTAAAAGTGCGCTAAGCTTGAAGATAGGGCACAATAGAATCCTCTTCTTCAAAACACCAATTTTTGTTTTTTTCAAGAGAGTTCAACCTTAGATATGGCTAAAATCATTATGCGACAAAATGCTTGATTTTTTGAAAGTTCATCCAACCCCAGGTGAACTTTTTTCTTTTCTTGAAAATATTTGCTTTTCAAGGTAAAATAGGAGGTAAGTTTAAAGGGAATTGAGAAAGCAATGAAAGAAATCAAAAATTTTGAAAATAAAAAGGTCCTCGTCCTAGGTCTGGCCAAATCTGGTGAATCGGCTGCCCGCCTGCTGTCTAAGTTGGGGGCTATCGTGACGGTTAATGATGGCAAGCCTTTCGAGGAAAACCAGTCTGCTCAGTCCTTGTTGGAAGAAGGAATTAAGGTTGTTTGCGGTCATCATCCTCTGGAACTTCTGGATGAAGATTTTGCTCTCATGGTAAAAAACCCAGGAATCCCCTATGACAACCCGATGGTAGCTCGTGCTTTGGAGAAGGAGTTACCTGTTATCACCGAAGTGGAACTAGCCTATTTGATTTCCCAAGCCCCCATTATTGGTATCACAGGATCCAATGGAAAAACAACGACAACGACGATGATTGCCGAGGTGCTAAATGCTGGGGGGAAGTCTGCCCGTCTCAGTGGTAATATCGGCTTCCCTGCTTCGGGTGTTGCACAAACAGTAAAGGCTGATGAGACCCTTGTCATGGAACTTTCAAGCTTTCAGTTGATGGGTTTGGAGGAATTTCACCCCCATATAGCTGTTATCACCAACCTTATCCCTTCTCATTTGGACTATCACGGGGACTTTGATGCCTATGTTGCAGCTAAGTGGAATATTCAAAATCAGATGACCAATCAGGATTATTTGATTCTTAACGTCAATCAAGACTTGGCTAAGGACTTGGCTAGACGGACCAAGTCAACAGTTGTCCCTTTTTCGACAGAGGAAAAGGTGGACGGGGCTTACCTTGAAGACGGCAGGCTATTCTTCAAGGGAGAAGAAATCATGTCTGCCGCCGATTTAGGTGTGCCAGGAACTCATAATATCGAAAATGCCTTAGCGACCATTGCAGTGGCAAAATTATCAGGGGTTGCTAACCATGCTATAGCTGAAACCCTAGCAGCTTTCGGAGGGGTCAAGCACCGCCTTCAATACCTTGGTGACATTAAGGGTGTTAAATTTTACAATGACAGCAAGTCAACGAATATTTTAGCCACTCAAAAAGCCCTATCTGGCTTTGACAATAAAACGTTGATTTTGATTGCGGGGGGATTGGATAGAGGAAATAGCTTTGATGAGTTGATTCCTGATATCCAAGGGCTTAAACAGATGTTTCTTTTAGGAGAGTCGGCAGGTAAACTGAAACAAGTTGCTGAGCAGGCGGCTGTCAGTGTTCAAGAGGTAACGGACATAAGAGAGGCTGCTCAGAAGGCTTTTGCCTTTGCTGAAGCTGGAGATGTTATCCTTCTCAGTCCTGCCAACGCCAGTTGGGACATGTATGCGAATTTTGAAGTGAGAGGAGACCTCTTTATCCAGACTTTTCGAGAACTGGTCGAAGACAACAAGTAAGAAAGAATTAGCTATTGCTACTTTGGACTTTATGCTAAGGAAAAGCTCCTAAACGATGTTGAACTAGAGAAAGAATGATGAAAAAAATAGTCTTTACAGGCGGTGGAACCGTAGGTCATGTCACCCTTAATCTTTTATTGATTCCTAAGTTTATTGCGGATGGCTGGGAAGTTCATTATATTGGCGATAGGAAGGGGATTGAGCATGAAGAGCTTGTCAAATCAAATCTTGCTATTCAGTTTCATCCCATCACTACGGGGAAACTCCGTCGTTATTTTAGCTGGCAGAATTTTGCGGATTTCTTTAAAGTGGCTTGGGGACTGGTACAGTCTTTCTTTATCTTGCTACGGCTCAAACCGCAGGTTCTTTTTTCCAAGGGTGGCTTTGTCTCTGTGCCTCCGGTCATTGCTGCCAAACTTCTAAGGATACCCGTTTTTGTTCATGAATCCGATTTGTCTATGGGGTTAGCCAACAAAATTGCTTATAAATTTGCAACCACCATGTATACAACCTTTGAACAGGATCATGCCTTGAACAAGGTGAGACATGTGGGTGCGGTTACCAAGGTAAGCCCTTCAGATGTTAAGGATCCAAAGCTTGGAGAAATCACATCTCATTTTGATAGCCGTTTGCCGACCCTATTATTTATTGGTGGCTCTGCGGGGGCCAAAGTGTTTAACGACTTAGTCAGTCAGCACCAGAAGGAGCTGACGGATAAGTTTAATCTAATTAACCTTTCTGGGAATAAGGACTTAAACACCCTCTCTAAAAACCTCTATCGCGTAGATTATGTGACGACACTCTACCAACCTCTCATGGACTTAGCTGATGTGGTGATTACAAGAGGAGGTTCCAATACTATCTTTGAACTTTTAGCCCTTCAAAAACTTCACCTCATCGTTCCTCTAGGCAAAAAAGCTAGCCGAGGAGATCAATTAGAAAATGCTGCTTATTTTGAGAAAAAGGGCTATGCATTGCGTCTAGCTGAGGAAGAGTTTACCTTGGACCAATTGGAAAAACAAATAGATCAGCTCCTATCACATAAGGAAAAATATTATCAAAAGATGGCAAGTTCTCAGGAAATCAAGAGTCTTGATGACTTTTATCAGCTCTTCTATGATGATATTGCTAAGCTGAGAAAATAAGCAAGAAAACAGAAAGTAAGTAAATGGTTGAAAAAGAAAGTCCCAAAAGGGAAAGTAAGAAAAAGAATGAAAAAACCATTGTTTTGTCTGAATGGCAGAAAAAAAACCAAGCCTATTTAGAGAAGAGAGCCGAAGAAAAAGCTGCCAAAGAGGCTGCTGATAGGCAGAAGAAAGCGGAACAGCAGGCTAAAATTGAAGCGCTCAAGCGAGAGTCCGAGGAGCAACAGCGTCAGTCTCAATCAGGGGGCGAGAAAAAAGTAGATGAGCAAAATTCTGAAAAAGAAGAACCTCATAAGGATACTACTGAGAATTCCTCTAAATCTGAAGCAGATGAAGCAAGCGATATTGCTGAAACAAAGAAGGATACAGAGCAAGAAGAAGACCAGATAAAACCAGATGACTCAAGTAAAGAAGGTTCGGTTAGCGAACCTCCCAAGCTTCCAACGAAAACTAAAGCTAAGCCGAAAAGGATTCCCAAATCCAAAAAAAGGGATTGGACGCTTTTTCTAAAATCCTTTCCTGTATTAAGTGCTTCCCTCTTGCTTCTGCTGGCTTCCCTTTATTTTTTATCTCCATTTAGTCGATTGAAAGATATCAGTGTGACAGGAAATGCTCAACTGAAAACAGAGGAAATACTGGGGGCTACGGGTATCATGGAGGAAGATTACACCCTAACAACCTTCCTGAATCAATCTACCTATGCCAAGCAGATTGAATCAACCCTGCTATGGATCAAGTCTGCCAAGTTCAATTACCGTTTTCCAACGGCATTTGAAGTCGCCGTTGAGGAGTATAAAATTGTAGGCTATGTTAAGGATGAAGGGGATTTTTACCCAGTCCTATCAAGCGGATCTGTCATCAATAAACCTGTGACAGAATCAGAAGTGGTCTCGTCAACTTTAATTTTCCAACTAACTGATTTAGAAATGATTAAGACTTTTGTGTTAACCTTTGAGGGCTTAGATTCAAGTCTTTTATCTCAGATTGAAACGGTAAATTTCAGCCCAACAGCTGCAAGTTCTGACCTTTTGACTTTGAACATGAGAGATGGTCATACTGTCTTAGTTCCCTTGACAGGGTTGAAGGAAAAGATGCCCTACTATAGCCAAATTGCCTCTGCTTTGACGACTTCTAGCGTGATTGACATGGAGGCTGGAATTTATTCCTATGCAAAATAATTCATAAAATAAGGGAAATCATTAGATTTTCTTGCATTTTATGATATAATGAAACTTGGATAATTCTAAGATAATTATTTTGGGATTTTAACATTGTTAAATACGTAAGTTAGAGAGGATTGATGTAATGAGCAGAACTGGCTTCTTTACAGGGTTAGATATTGGGTCAAACTCGATCAAAGTGCTTGTTGCAGAGTATACCAATAATGAGATGAACATTATTGGTGTGAGTAATGCAAAGAGTGCAGGTGTCAAAGATGGCATCATTATTAACATTGATGTTGCAGCAGCAGCAATTAGAACGGCTATCAAGCAAGCAGAAGAAAAGGCGGGGATGACTATTGATAAGGTCAACGTGGGTCTGCCTGCTAACTTATTGCAGTTTGAGCCAACACAAGGGATGATTCCTGTAACAAGCAATTCTCAAGAGATTACAGATCAAGATGTAGAAAATGTTATTAAATCTTCCCTAAACAGAAATATGACTCCAGAGCGTGAAATCGTCGCTTTTATTCCAGAGGAATTTATTGTTGATTCTTTTGCAGGAATCAAAGATCCACGTGGCATGATGGGGATTCGGTTAGAGGTGCGTGGCTTGCTTTACACAGGGCCTAAAACAATTCTTCATAACCTCAAAAAGACAGTTGAGCATGCTGGGATTAAGGTTGAAAACATTGTCATCAGCCCTCTGGCTATTGGGCAATCTGTTCTCAATGAAGGAGAAAGAGAATTTGGTGCAACTGTCATTGATTTAGGTTCTGGGCAAACCAGTGTGGCTAGCGTCAGTAATCAGAAATTGCAATACACTAATGTTTACCAAGAAGGCAGTGACTATGTGACCAAAGATATTTCAAAAGTTTTGACGACGTCACAATCTATTGCTGAAAACTTGAAATATACATTTGGTGTTGCTTACCCAGCCTTGGCGAGTAGTAAGGAAACCATTCAGGTTGAAGTTATCGGTGAAAACTCACCTAGAGAGATTACCGAACTCTATTTATCAGAGATTATCTCCGCTCGGCTTAAACATATTTTAGATCGTATCAAACAAGATTTAGAACGGACACGTCAGATTGATTTGCCAGGAGGGATTATCCTCATCGGTGGGGGTGCTATCTTACCAGGAATTGTGGATTTGGCACAAGAGGTATTTGGAAAGCCAGTCAAACTTTTTGTTCCTAATCAAATCGGTATTAGAAACCCTTCCTTTGCCCAAGTTATTAGCATAGTAGAGTATGCTGGACGGATGGATGATATTGAACAGATTGCTCAGGCAGCAGTCAATGGTGAAGAACTCTTACGTTCAAAACCAGTTGACATCCCAGTGAGTCACCCAGTTGTTCAGCCGCAGGTTGTTGCCCCACAACCGGATGCAACCAAGTCTGCACAAACAGATGCCGTACCTAACTATTCGGAACAAAATCAGAAACCGTCTAATCGCCAAAAAATAGGCGACCGTGTTCGTGGCATTTTTGGCAGCATGTTTGAGTAAGAAAGTTAAAGAGAAAAGGTGATTATATATGACATTTTCATTTGAAGCGGCCTCTGCCCAAGGCGCCATTATCAAGGTAATTGGTGTTGGTGGTGGTGGAGGAAACGCCATTAACCGTATGATTACAGAGGGAGTAGCAGGCGTTGAATTTATTGCAGCTAATACCGATGTTCAGGCCCTAAGCACTTCAAAGGCAGAAACCGTTATCCAACTCGGTCCTAAACTGACTAGAGGTCTTGGTGCTGGAGGTCAGCCTGAAGTAGGGCGTAAAGCTGCTGAAGAAAGTGAAGAAGCAATTACGGAAGCTCTTACGGGAGCTGATATGGTTTTCATAACTGCCGGTATGGGTGGAGGCTCTGGGACAGGAGCAGCACCAGTTATTGCTCGAATCGCTAAAAGCATAGGTGCTTTGACAGTTGCAGTTGTAACCCGCCCTTTCGGTTTTGAAGGAGGCAAGCGAGGGAACTTCGCTATTGAAGGTATCAATGAATTGCGTACGAATGTGGATACCCTTCTTATCATTTCTAACAATAACCTCCTTGAAATTGTAGATAAGAAGACTCCTTTACTTGAGGCACTCAGTGAGGCTGATAATGTCCTTCGTCAAGGTGTTCAAGGCATTACTGATTTAATTACTAATCCAGGCTTGATTAACTTAGACTTTGCAGATGTTAAGACGGTAATGGAGAATAAAGGAAATGCTCTTATGGGTATCGGTATTGGTACTGGAGATGAGCGTGTTACAGAAGCTGCTCGAAAAGCTATCTACTCCCCACTTCTGGAAACAACGATTGATGGTGCAGAGGATGTTATTGTCAATGTTACAGGTGGAGCAGATATGAGTCTAATCGAAGCAGAGGAAGCTTCCGAAATCGTTAACCAAGCTGCTGGAAAAGGCGTCAATATCTGGTTGGGAACTTCTATCGATGAAAGCATGAAAGATGAAATCCGTGTAACTGTAGTTGCGACAGGTGTTCGTCAAGAGCGTGTCGAGTCTGTGTCCGGTTTCCGCAACAGCTATTCTAACCAGCCTCAGCCTGAAACTAGTGTTTCACCAGGGATGGGAAGCAACGAGCGTTCGGTAGATCGCAATTTTGATATGGTTACTCCTCCAGAGCCTAACTTTACCTCTTCTCAGCAACCCCGTCAAGAAACACAAAGAACATCCTCATTTGGTGAATGGGACTTGCGTCGTGATAATATCGTTCGTCCAGTAGCAGATAATCAAGGATTGGCTGTTGAAAAATTCACCAGCAAGGATGATGTGGAAGACGAGGATGAATTGGATACCCCACCATTCTTCCGAAATCGTTAACAATGAATGTAGAACAAAATAAAAAGACTGTGTTTTCCGAGGTCGCCAATGCCTGTCAAATGGCTGGTCGACCAGAGAGAGCTGTAGATATTATAGCTGTCACCAAGTATGTTGACAGCTCTATTGCTAGTCAGTTAATTGAGGCGGGTGTCACCCACATTGGAGAAAATCGTGTTGATAAGTTCTTAGATAAGTATAAGGCTTTGCACAACCATCCGGTTACTTGGCACTTGATTGGAAGTCTTCAGCGCCGTAAGGTCAAGGATATTATCCCTTATGTTGACTATTTCCATGCCTTGGATTCGGTTAAATTAGCAGTAGAAATTGATAAACGTGCTAATCGTGTCATCAAATGTTTCTTACAGGTCAACATCTCAAGAGAAGAAAGCAAACATGGGTTTAAGGTTGAGGACTTGGCAGAAGTACTCCCTAAATTAGCAGAATTGACACATGTGGAGATTATCGGGTTAATGACAATGGCTCCGTTGAACGCTCCAAGAGAGCGTATCTTGGCTATTTTTCAAGAAACAGAAAACCTGCGACAAAACATCCAAGAACAGGCTTGGAAGAATATGCCGATGACAGAGCTGAGTATGGGGATGAGTCAAGATTATGATTTGGCTATTCAGGCAGGTACAAGTTTCGTCAGAATCGGCAGTGCATTTTTTAAGTAAGGAGTAGACTTCATGTCGTTTATACAAGATCAATTTAGTAAAATTATGGCTTATTTTGATACAGAAGATGTTGAAGACGAAACAAATGAGCAAGAGGAACAACGTTCGGAAGAAGAGCGATTTGTTTCTAATCAACCGTCTGGCTCACCTATCCCTCAAGCACGACTTAGAGAGGAAACTACATCAGTAAAGGCAGTGAATATGGCTAATCCATCTACCGTTTCATCATTGAATCAACGGGAACAAACAACACCACCTCGTCCGCCAAGAACAGCGACGATGTCAACTATTGATATTAAATTTCCCAAAAAATACGAAGAAGCACGTGATATTGTTAACTTATTGATCAACAATGTTAGTATTCTCATCGATTTTCAGCATATGACAGATTCACAAGCACGTCGTTGCATTGATTATTTAGATGGTGCGCGCTTTGTTATTCAAGGGAATCTCAAGAAAATTTCTTCTACTATGTGGCTTTTAACCCCAGCAAATGTGGTGGTCAATATAGAAGAGATGGCTCTTCGTGGTGAGGCACGTGATGCTAACTATGATTATGATATGAAGCGTAGATAGCCTATGATATTTTTAATCCGACTTATTGACAATGTTGCTTATATCTATTCCCTTTTTTTAGTGGTGTATGCTCTCCTATCTTGGTTTCCAGGGGCTTATGACTCCCCATTGGGACGATGGCTGGAGAAGATGGTTTCTCCATACTTGAAGGTGTTCATTCCACTGAATCTTCGGATTGGTATGATAGACTTAACCGTTCTTGCTGCTATTTTAGTACTTAATGTTGGCAAAGACGTCCTTATTCGCTTACTCTTGCTTTTGTTATGATAGAAACACATTCTCTGCTTTATCAACATTTCAATCCTGAAGAGAAGGCCTTTGTGGAAAGAACGTTAGATAAGATAGAACAGGTAACTTATCGGTATAGCCAGTACTTGACAGCCTTTCTTAATCCTAGAGAAGCCTTCATTGTGGAGAGTTTGGCAAAAGGATCAGGGCTACACGTTTTTTCAAGTGCTGATCACTATCAGACAGAGACCAGACGATTGATAATAGCACCAGAGGACCATTTATTATCGCTTCAAGATTTTGAGATAACTCTTTTAAGTCTTAACTATGCGAGAAAGTTTAATCAATTGAAACACGGACAAATCTTAGGAACTATTCTGAATCAGTTGGGGATTAAACGTCAACTCATTGGAGATATTCTCCTTGATAATGAGAGGACACAACTGCTAGTTGATAGTAAAATTGCACAGCTTCTCATGGAGGATGTGACTAAGATTGCTCGTGTGCCTGTTACTTGGACCTCTCTTTCCTTATCGGAAATGATGTTATCAGAGACAGAAGAAGAGACCTTGCCTATTATAGCGAGTAGTTGGCGTTTGGATAGTTTGCTTGCAGCAGCTTACCATTTATCAAGACAGTCAGCAGTCAAGTTGATTGAGACCAATAAGGTTAAAGTCAATTATCAAGCCATAACCTATCCTGCTCAGCCGCTAAAAGTGACTGATTTAGTAAGTTGTAGAGGTTACGGTCGATTTAAAATTACTGACTATCAAGGTCAAACCCGTCAAGGTAAGTTTAAGCTTACCCTTAGTAAGATAGGAGGAAAATAATGGTACTTACATCCCTAGAAATTAGAGACAAAACCTTTAGTAAAAAAATGCGAGGCTTTAACGCCCAAGAGGTTGATGAATTTTTAGATATTGTCGTCAGAGACTATGAGACTATTGTCCGTAAAAATCAAGAAAATAAGACGACTATCAAATCTTTAACAGAAAAACTAGCCTATTTTGATGAAATGAAAGAATCATTAAGTAAGGCTGTTATCGTCGCCCAAGACACAGCTGCTAAAGTTAAGACAGCTTCAGAAAATGAGGCAGATAACATTATTAAACAAGCCGAACATGCTTCTCAGCTTCTTTTAGAGACTGCCAAAAACAAGGCAAATGAAATTCTGCGTGAAGCAACTGATAATGCCAAGAGAGTGGCAATTGAGACAGAAGAGTTGAAAAATAAAACACGTGTTTTTCATCAACGTCTGAAATCGACTATTGAAAGTCAGATGGCTATCGTTGATTCTTCTGAGTGGGAAGAAATCCTTCGCCCAACTGCGACTTATCTTCAAACCAGTGATGAAGCCTTCAAAGAAGTTATTCAGACGGTTTTAGCAGAAGAAGTTACTCCTGTAGATGAAGAATACTTGGAGATGACACGCCAATTGACTCCAGAAGAACTTGACGAAATTACACGTCGCGCAGAAGCCGCAAATCAGACTTTGGCGGATCATCAAGAAACACAAATTTTAAATAAAACGGACATCACAGATGCTGTTAAAGGAGCAACAGAGTCTGTAGATGTTCTATAAGGTAAAAACACAAGTCATCTAAATAATTTTAGCGAGTAGGCGAGGGTGGAAGGCTTACATTCCCTTTAGATGTTCTTATCATTTTACACGCTCTTGATTGAAATCTTAAGGGAGACTAGATTAAGAGGTTTGGCGCGCCTTAAGTGCTTTTGAGGGGTAGAGGAAACTCTATCCAAACTAAGGTGGTACCACGAACTTTCGTCCTTTTGGCGGAGGTTTTTTATGTTTTGTCCCCCCTCGGTTTGTAAAGAATCCTTTTCCTCTAAATATTAATTAAAACTGTAAGGAGAACACATGAAACTCAAAGATACCCTTAACCTAGGACAAACAGCTTTCCCTATGCGTGCTGGTTTGCCGAATAAAGAACCGGAATGGCAGTCAGCTTGGGATGCGGCGGACTTATATGGTCAACGACAGAACTTGAATTTAGGAAAACCTAGCTTTATTTTGCATGACGGTCCTCCCTATGCTAATGGGAATATCCATGTCGGCCATGCCCTCAATAAGATTTCAAAGGATATCATTGTTCGCTCTAAATCCATGTCTGGCTTTTATGCTCCTTATGTACCAGGTTGGGATACTCACGGCCTACCTATTGAACAGGTCTTGGCTAAGCAAGGGGTTAAGCGTAAGGAACTGTCTCAAGCAGAGTACCTTAAACTCTGTCGGGACTATGCCCTCTCTCAAGTTGACAAACAGCGCGAAGATTTTAAGCGTCTTGGGGTTTCAGGTGATTGGAAAAACCCTTATATCACTCTGACACCTGATTTTGAAGCTGCGCAGATTAGGGTCTTTGGGGAAATGGCTGATAAGGGCTACATCTATCGTGGTGCAAAACCAGTGTACTGGTCATGGTCATCTGAGTCAGCTCTGGCTGAAGCAGAAATTGAGTACCATGACTTGCTGTCTACATCCCTTTACTACGCCAATAAAGTCAAAGATGGTAAGGGGATTCTTGATACAAATACCTACATTGTGGTTTGGACGACGACTCCTTTTACCATTACTGCTTCGCGTGGCTTGACTCTAGGGGCGGCTATTGAGTATGCCGTAGTTAAGCCAGAAAATGATGACCGCAAATTTCTTATCGCCAGTGAACTTTTAGAGACTCTATCTGAACGTTTTGGCTGGGAAAATCCTCAAGTTTTAGCGCA
>DIXV01000063.1:19066-21526 GCA_002436115.1 Streptococcus sp. UBA6071
GAAGTGGATGAGTTGGTGATGAATGGTGACCACGTTACAACAGAATCGGGAACTGGGATCGTGCATACTGCACCTGGTTTTGGTGAGGATGACTACAATGTTAGTCTCAGCTATGGCCTTGATGTCGTGGTGACTGTCGATGGTCGAGGTATCATGACCGAAAATGCAGGTCCAGATTTTGAAGGCCAGTTTTATGATAAAATCACACCGCTCGTTATAGAAAAACTAGGAGATTTGCTTCTAGCTACAGAGCAGATTTCGCATAGTTACCCTTTTGATTGGCGAACGAAAAAACCGATTATCTGGAGAGCTGTACCGCAATGGTTTGCTTCAGTATCTAAATTCAGAGAAAGTATTTTATCTGAAATTGACAAAACCAATTTTAAACCTAGTTGGGGTCAAACGAGACTTTACAACATGATCCGTGATCGTGGGGACTGGGTCATTTCTCGCCAGCGTGCATGGGGAGTTCCTTTGCCAATTTTCTATGCAGAAGATGGTAGTCCTATTATGACCAAAGAAGTGATTGAACATGTAGCTACTCTTTTTGAAGAGCATGGTTCTGTCATCTGGTGGGAACGAGATGCGAAAGACCTTCTTCCTGAAGGCTACCGTCATCCAGGTTCACCTAATGGCGAGTTTACAAAAGAGACGGATATTATGGATGTGTGGTTTGATTCAGGTTCGTCATGGAATGGGGTTTTAAATGGTCGCACCAATCTAAGCTATCCAGCAGATCTCTACCTCGAAGGCTCTGACCAATATCGCGGCTGGTTTAATTCCTCTTTAATCACCTCAGTAGCCGTAAAGGGGCATGCCCCTTATCGGTCTATCCTATCTCAAGGCTTTGTCTTGGATGGTAAAGGTGAAAAAATGTCTAAGTCTAAGGGGAATGTCATTACGCCAAATGATGTGGCTAAGCAATACGGTGCGGAAATCCTCCGCCTCTGGGTCGCTTCTGTGGACACCAGTAACGACGTAAGGGTTTCTATGGATATTTTGAGTCAAGTCTCTGAAACCTACCGTAAAATCCGCAATACGCTTCGTTTCTTGTTGGCCAACACTTCTGACTTTGATAAAGAAAGAGACAAGGTGGCTTTTGAAGATTTGGGAAGTGTAGATCAATATATGCTCATCACCTTTAACCAGCTAGTGGCTAAGGTCAGAGATGCTTACGACAATTATGACTTTATCACGATTTATAAAGCGGTCGTTAATTTTATCACGGTCGATTTGTCCGCTTTCTATCTTGATTTTGCAAAAGATGTTGTTTATATAGAAGGTGCTAAATCTTTAGCCCGTCGTCAAATGCAGACGGTATTCTATGAGGTTTTAGTTAAAATCACACAATTGTTGACACCGATTTTACCACATACTGCGGAAGAAATTTGGTCTCATTTGCAACAAGAGGAAGCTGAGTTTGTACAATTGACCGACTTACCTGAGGCAGAAACCGTAGAAAATCAGGAAGAGTTGTTGTCACTGTGGACCTCTTTCATGACCTGCCGTGATCAAGCTCAAAAAGCTTTAGAGGAAGCTCGCCGTCAAAAAATTATTGGAAAATCTTTAGAGGCTCATTTGACGATCTATGCTAGTCCTGCGGTTCGCGAGCTCTTAACGGCACTAAACAGTAATCTTGCTCAACTTCTAATTGTTTCTCAATTAACGATTTCTGATCGCCCAGCCCCTGCTGATGCTCTCTCTTTTGATGATTTGGCGTTTACCGTTAATCGTGCAACTGGTCAGGTTTGCCAGCGATGTCGTCGGACAGATGAGACTGTAGGAAATCACCCAAATGAAAAACTAGCAACTATCTGTGCTAACTGCGCCAATATTTTAGAAATGCATTTTCCAGAAACCCTAGTTCACGGCTTTGAGTAATTAAAATACAAAGGGTCGTTCAGAGATGGTATAGCTTAGTCAAGAGAAGCCTTATTCTTATGGTCAAAGAAGGCATCTCAGCAAATGGTGTTGTATCGTCCATTAAAGACTTTGCCCAAAAATGTGGGAATACCAAATCAAATTCACTAGCTCTTTTCCTTTTTGGAGTAGCAGGTTATGTTGCAGGTGCGGTCGGTTAGCAAAATGAAGGAACACTCTTTGTTCTTAATGTTATGCCTTTTCTGGTCCAGTTATAGCAGGGTTAACCATGCTCCCTTATCTTCGGTCCAATCCAGCTGAAAAATATTACGATGATATCCAAGAAATGAAAGTAACGATTCGTGACCACTCTAATGACAAGTAGAGGGCACACCTTAAAAAGTCTGGGGAAGCCCCAGACTTTTTAAGGTAGTTTGCAAATTTGTTGAAAAATTGGTAGACTAATACTACAAATTCAAGCGAGGAAAAGCATGTTGCATTTTGAAAATGATTATAACAAGGGAGCCCATCCAGCTGTCTTAGAAGCCTTGATAAAAACCAACTTGGAAAGCTTATCAGGTTATGGGACTGATAAATACA
>DIXV01000081.1:0-3338 GCA_002436115.1 Streptococcus sp. UBA6071
CACTTATTAGAGGGACAAAGGTCATACCTTATCCTTCGTTTAGAAATTATAAACGAAAAAGTCGGCACAAAGGTCGACTTTTTTGGTCTATAAGTTGCCTTAGTTGTATAAGGCAAATCCCCCTGTGAATGAGATTTTTTCTTGAACAGCCAAGCTCAATTGAAGAAAGCCAAACGCTTCAAGTTCACGAGCACGTTTAAGGCTACCAGCATCAAGAACGGCAAGTCCTGTTCCTTTCAAAGCTTCTGTGAAAGCTGTTTTAGCCTGGGCATCATCTCCTGCTACGAGAACAGTTGTTCTTGCTGTATCTGCTACTTTCTTGCTAGCTAAACTTGCAGCAAAGTTGGTGTTGAAGGCTTTCAAGACTTTGGTCTTTGGAAGGGCTTTGGCAATTTCAGCAGCAGCAGAACGATCTGCAGGAACTACAAGACTGTCAAATGTAGTAAAGTCGAGGGGGTTCGTAATGTCAACAAGGATTTTATTATCCAAGGCCTCTTTATAGGTTTCAATGATTTCAGCCACTGCTGGATAAGGAACAGCAAGGATAACAATATCACCAAGACTTGCATTGCTTTCATGACCGATGAGACTCACAGTGTTACCTGCCTCTTCATAACGTGCTTGAAGTGCTTGGGCCATGTTCCCCTTACCAAAAATAGAAATATTAGCCATAAGTAGTAGACCACCTTTTTTTAAATTTAGCTTGCTTTTCAGAAGCTATGGTTATATAATAACACTGTAAGTATTTTTGGCAAGTATGCACTTTAAAGTGCCCTAGTTACTAAAAGGTACCAAATGAGAAAGCACACTGTTTTAGAAAAATAAAAAAATTGGAGGAGTTCTTATGAAACAAGAATTACCAGAATGTCCTGTAGAAACCACCTTGACCTTGGTTAGCAATAAATGGGTAGTCCTTATCTTACGAGACCTTTTCACAGGAACCAAACGTTTTGGTGAACTAAAAAGATCTCTGACCCCGATTAGCCAAAAAGTTTTGACGCAGCAATTGCGAGCCATGGAAGCAAATGGTGTTGTCCATAGAGAGGTTTATGCAGAAGTGCCGCCTCGTGTGGAATACTCGTTGACTGAGCTTGGACGGAGCCTAGAACCTATTGTCGATAGCATGAGAGAGTGGGGGACCTGGTACAAAAAGCAGATTGACTAAAGCTTATTTCTGAGCCAATGCGCCTTTTAGGACGATGGCGGCATGTCATTAGCATTAGTGTGATGCCTTGACCGAAAGTCTGGGAAAATGAGACAGTGCCAATCTCTCCTATTGATTGGATTGATAGAGGAGGCTCTAAGCACAATCATGTTAGTTATTAAAAATCAGGGCACTAATTTCGTGGAGAAAACAGAAAGAGAAAGCACATTAGACAGAACGTTCTACTTTACTGAAGGCATTAGGAGTAAAAAAGATGAATATTTTTGATACGCATACCCATTTAAATATAAAAAACTTCCATAATCGTGAAAAGGAAGAAATCGCTTTGGCGCGTGAGATGGGTGTAACTAAGTTGAATATTGTTGGGTTTGACTATGACACCATTAAAAAGAGTTTGGAATTGGCAAATCAATATGAAGGACTCTATGCAACCATAGGTTGGCACCCAACAGAAGCAGCCTCTTATGACAGGCAGGCAGAAGCATTTTTACGGACGCACCTCAAAGAAGACAAGGTTATTGCCTTGGGTGAATGTGGACTGGATTACCATTGGATGACGGCTGATAAAGCCACCCAAATGGAGGTCTTCCAACGTCAAATTGCCCTTTCAAAAGAGGCAGACCTCCCCTTTGTAGCGCACACTCGTGATGCACTTAAAGATACCTATGAGGCGATTAAATCTGCTGGTGTAGGCCCTCGTGGTGGGATTATGCACTCCTATTCTGGAAGTTTGGAGATGGCAGAACAGTTTATTGATTTAGGGATGACCATCTCTTTCTCAGGAATTGTCAGTTTTAAAAAAGCTCTAGATGTTCAGGAAGCTGCAAAAAGATTGCCGCTTGAGAAAATCTTGGTCGAAACGGATGCCCCTTATCTTGCCCCAGTTCCAAAGCGTGGTCGGGAGAATAAGCCAGCTTATACACGTTATGTGGTGGAAAAAATAGCAGAACTTCGAGGATTAGAAACGCAAGAAGTAGCAGAGGCCACCTATCAAAATGCAATGAGGTTATTCAGAATTGACTCAGAAAATTAAAATCCAAGAAGTCCTCGTAGTTGAGGGAAAAGATGACACAAGCAACCTGCGTCGATTTTACGAGGTAGATACCTATGAAACACGAGGTTCCGCTATCAATGAAGCTGACCTAGAGCGGATTGAGAAACTCCATGATCTACGAAGGGTAATTGTTTTTACAGATCCTGATTATAATGGCGAGCGTATCCGAAAAATCATTATGCAGGCTATTCCAACAGTCAAACACGCCTTCTTACAGCGGGACGAGGCTGCGCCTAAGTCTAAGACAAAAGGGCGGTCCTTGGGCATTGAGCATGCCAGCTTTGAAGATTTGGAAAAGGCCCTTGCTGGTGTGCGTGGCCACTATGATGATGCAAATCACTTTGACATCAGCCAGAAAGACCTGATTCGTCTGGGCTTGCTGATGGGTGGTGATAGCCGCAAGCGACGCGAACATTTGGGGGAACACTTGCGTATCGGCTACAGTAATGGTAAGCAATTATTAAAACGGTTACGATTATTTGGGGTTTCGTTATCTGAGATAGAAAAAACGATGGAAGCATACGATGAGGTATAAGATGAGAATTGCAGACTACAGTGTAACCAAGGCAGTGCTTGAGCGTCATGGGTTTACCTTTAAAAAATCCTTCGGTCAGAATTTCTTGACCGATACCAATATTTTGCAGAAGATCGTGGACACGGCAGAGATTGACCACAATGTCAACGTCATTGAGATTGGTCCTGGAATCGGAGCTTTGACCGAGTTTTTAGCAGAAAATGCTGCCGAGGTTATGGCTTTTGAAATTGATGACCGTTTGCTACCGATTTTGGCGGATACCCTGCGGGATTTTGATAATGTCCAGGTTATTAACGAGGACATTCTGAAAACAGATTTGCAGACCCATATCCAGAGTTTTGCCAATCCAGACCTACCTATCAAGGTCGTGGCCAATCTGCCTTACTATATCACCACTCCCATCCTTATGCACTTGATTGAGAGCAAGATTTCCTTTAGCGAGTTTGTGGTTATGATGCAGCGTGAAGTAGCTGATCGTATTTCAGCTGAGCCAAATACCAAAGCATACGGTAGCTTATCCATTGCCGTTCAGTACTACATGACGACTAAACTGGCCTTCATCGTCCCCCGTGCTGTTTTTGTTC
>DIXV01000081.1:3670-6362 GCA_002436115.1 Streptococcus sp. UBA6071
CCCTATCAATTGCAGATTTTGCACGATTAGCAGATGCTTTGAAAGAAGTGGGACTGTAAGGAATTTAAGAAATCTACCAAAATTTTAGATTAATTATATCTTCATCAGTAGGTCGATTTGGATTTTTTCAAAAAATCAAGTCACACAGAAGTAGAACATTATAATATAATGATACAATAATCAAATACAGGTAGAGAAATGACCATAAAATTTATTATGTCCTAGGTCATAGATAGTATATCGTTTTTGACAAATCTCTACATAAAGACAACCGTATGGACTTGAACCAAGTCCATACGATTGTCTTTTTTTTGCTATTAAACTTGATTTGTCTAAGGTAGTAGTTACTCATTGATAATGACATTTGTAGGAATTTGAAGTCAATTAAGCAAGTGGTATTGCATGTAAATTTGAAATCCCTTTTAATCAGTTTTTAAGAATAACCATTCATTACAAAATAACAACTATTCATTACAAAGTGCCTTTTTTTTGTTTTCTCTGGGGTATACTTGTTCATGTAAAAACGAAGTGCACAAAAGAATGCTTGTCAAAAAATAAAACAAGGAGGACATTTATGACAGCTGGAAGTGGAAATAAAAACTTTCCAAGAGATGGATGTAAACAAAGTGATTTTTTAAAATGACTACTATAGAAGGGAAAGGTTCTAAATGACAGTAACAATTATTGCAGATGATTTAAAGGAGCCATCACTCATTCTAATTAAGGGTCTTAGTTATTGATAGCTAACTAGAGGAACAGTTAACTACCAATAAGATGGGGTTTAAATATAAAATCTTATACCCTATCTTATTGATAAAAATAGAAAAGGAAAATCATGATGTTACTTACTTCAATTTTAAAATCAGTAGCAAGTCGGAGAGATGTTAAAATATTTTTTGGATTCATTATCTTACCAATTTTAGTACCATTCTTATCTCAGACAATGGATGGTGCTCGGACTAACTTTGGTCAAAGCTTACTGACATTTTGGGATCTGACTTTGTCTACCCAGTATCGTATCATCTTGCCTGTCATGATTTTTTCACTAGTCATTGCATCCGTTTTTAGAGATGAAATTGATTCTGGCATCATGTTCCTCTATAAGGATATTAATCGAACAAAAATATTTAATGCCAAAATCTTAAGTTTATGTATCATTTACGGTTTATATGTTTTGGGAACCTTAGTGGCGAGCTTGCTTGCTTATTACATCATGATGGTTCCGAGTGGGGCTGTCTCTAGCAACCTATTTCCAGCACAAGTTGGTCAGTCACTGGTTTCAATTCTATCAACGGTGACACTAAATTTGATCACCATTGTATTAGTCACCATGATATCCATCCGTTCAAAGACTATTCAATCTGTTTTGACGGGAGTCTTCTTTACCTTACTGGTAACAGTATCTCCTATGTTGATTGGGATTCGGTATTTATTTCCAAGTGGCTATGTGGAAATGGGTCATGATAAGCCTGGAATGGCTATCCTTTTCATACTAGTTCTATCTCTTTTCTACCTAGGAGTATATTACATGCGAGGATTGCAGAAGTTTAGCAAAGTTGAATTTTAGGAGAGTGAACAATGCAAGTATCAAACATAAAACATCTCTTTATCGCTACAGGCTTAGTCTTCAGTGCATTCCTGGTTTATGTTTTTGGAACATCAATGATATTCTTTAGTTCGGGGGAACATTTAGAATTTTCCTATCTAATGAGAATCGTCTGTTTCATGCTCTTAGGTTTCATCATCATACCACATCTGATAGCACAAAACATCTCTCTATTCAAGCGAGCATGACATTCGTTTTTGTTGGAAATCCTATTTGGTTCTATCGGTTTTGATTTTCTTAGTCAACCACTTCTTTATTAAGAGTGACGAATCTTTCCAGCAAATGATTATTTCGGCCAGTGAAGAATTTCTCTTCCGATTTGTCCTCTATAAGATTTTGCGCAAGCATTATCGGTATTGGCCAACTATTATGATTACCTCCCTCTTTTTTGGGTTTGTTCTTCACCTGAACTATCCATTCATGGATAATTTATTGCTTAGAACACCAGCCGGTAGTCTCTTCTCGTTGATGACTAGTCGCCTTGGACTTCAGTATGCAATTTCTGGTCACTGGTTTTATAATCTAGTCGTTTCACAAATTAGTTTTTAGGAGTTACATTATGACATTATTAATTTTTGCTGCAATTATTTATACTGTGCTTGCATTGGTAGGATCTCAATTCTTACTGGCTTTATCGGCTCCGGCTTTTGCTTTGTTGGTCTATATCTTACCATTAGTATTGAATTTCCTAGTAACAAAAAAGCAACAAACGGATAGGCTTAAATTAGTAGCAAGTATCGTTAGTCCAACACTCTCATTATTATACTATGTTGGCTTTATTTACCTTTCCCTATCTTCAGGGGCTTGGCCAAAATTTGTTGAAGCAAATAACATTGCAAATAGTAGTATCAGTCTGGAAATTACAACAACACCACTCGACGCTTCTCAACTTATCTTCGTTGCTTTGGTTTTCTTCGGAGTTTCACTCGCAACATGTTTTATCTCAAAAGCATCATTTTCTAAAAATAAAGGAGCTCAACATGCTTAAGGTTGAAAATATATCAAAAAAATTCGCAGGTAATGATTTTTATTCTCTCAAAGATGTCAGCATGGAGATTAATAGAGGCGAGATTGTCGGGGCTTTTG
>DIXV01000081.1:6608-7634 GCA_002436115.1 Streptococcus sp. UBA6071
TTGGAATTATGATTGATCCAGTCTTTTATCCAGAAATGTCTGTTATGGATAATTTAAAATTTTATCTCAAGTTACACGGTAAACAAGAGTTGTACCCCAATATTGAAACTACTTTGAAAATTGTTGAGCTATGGGAGGCTCGTAATCGTAAACCAAAAGGTTTCTCCTTCGGGATGAAACAAAGGACAGCATTGGCAATCGCAATGGTTGCTGAGCCTGACTTCCTTATTCTTGATGAACCCTTTGTTGGACTGGATCCAATCGGAGTTCAGAAGTTTATTGCTATTCTCAAAAAATGGTCCAGTGAACGCCAAATCTCCATGCTGATTTCAAGTCACCAATTGGGAGAATTAGAAGCCCTTTGTGAGCGTTATATTTATATAGATGATGGACAGTTGGCAAATTCGTTTGAAGGGCAAGAGGCGCAAAGTGTTGTTGTCGGTCTGGTTCAAGATGCAAACCTGGATCTCTTGAAGCCCCTCTTATCAGAAAATGTAAAACTTAAAGGACACGAGCTTGACATTTCAACTGCAACAGACAAGGATAGCTTGAATCATATTTGGTCCACTCTTGGCAACAATCACCTAATCGATAGTATTGAGGTCAAAGAAAATCATCTTAAAGAAGTATTTATGAAAGGATAAAGAAATAATGAATGACATTTTTTCAGCAGTATTAGAATCAGTGTGGAAACGGAAAGAAACTAAGATATTCTTAGTTTTTGCTCTCTACCCTTTGATTTACTTCGTTGCATCATTCTTCGGCTCTTCAAACTTCATGCAAATCAATGTCGGTAGTGGTGTATTGGTGGGTTATATTGACTTTGCTGATATGATGCTTAATTCAATTGATGCAATGATCTTGCCAACACTGGCACTCTATTTCTTAACTATCTCAGTCTTTAAACGTGAGACAGATGATCATACCATGTTTTTATATAAGGACATCAATCGTCGGTCAATCTTCCTAACCAAATTTTTCAGTCTTATCCTTATTTTGGTACTCTACTTTGCTTTGTTTTTTGCC
>DIXV01000081.1:7781-8246 GCA_002436115.1 Streptococcus sp. UBA6071
CACTCTTTGTTCACTACAATCGTGTCGTCAACATGGACTTTGGTAGCAGTCGCTTCGGTTCAGAGGACCTCTATAATACCATATATGCAGGAATAAGCATGTTTGTTATTTTCCTCAAAAGTATTCTTTCCATAGCAGCGGCAGCCTTCCTCTCCCTGCATTTTGGAACAGGAGCAACCATGGGAGTATCTATCGCCCTGTCTCTAACCATGACGATTACTTCCATAATCGGTGGCCCTGTTGCCATGCTCTTCCCAAATGGTTACAATCAGTTCTTCAACGCTATCAGTGATATTTGGATTCCTTTGGCAGGTTCAGTAGCTATCACTGGTTTATACACCGTTATTTGTAATTATCTTAGTATTAAAACATTTAAGAATTTGGAGTTCTAAGAATGACAAACCAACTGTTCAAGTTGCTAATCAGCTTTCTTAATAAACTGAAATGTATTGCAGGCATTGTTGA
>DIXV01000081.1:8459-9058 GCA_002436115.1 Streptococcus sp. UBA6071
GGCTTTGCGAGACATGGAGCAGATGATGCCTTTGATGCATTTACCAGACTTTTTCATTTCGATATAGGCTAGTTTCAGAACATAAGGATGTGCTTTTCAGACATGAAAACACCTCAGTCTTTTATTTTACTAGAATATAACGGAGGTATTTTTTGATGTTCCATTTTCTGGGGACAGTGTCAGAATTTTGATTTTTGAGATGCTTGAAGTCAACATCTTTCTGTGTTTTTTAGGTAGGTTCTAGTTTTTAAGCGAACACTTATTTTTTTGAAGGCATTATTATCTTTAAAATATCCCTTATTGAAGAGTTTATGATGTTATGGTATGATAAAGAAGTAATTGAAACAAGATAAAAGCGCCCCATCTTGTATATCAGAAGATATTAGTTTGATAAGAAATATTATCATCAATGCATTGAGACATGTCGTTCTTATTAAGTTCTTCGCAACTTATAACTCCTAGAAAGCGAAGATAGGTTCTAAAAAAGGCTGTATAATTGAGTTGATTAGAGACTAAAATGATGTGTCCTGAGTAACCATTAGACTCAGAACGAGAGTGGCTTTTGATTGTTGAATACCGCCCCAATCTTCCCACCTAGA
>DIXV01000081.1:9255-11954 GCA_002436115.1 Streptococcus sp. UBA6071
TAAATGGTAATTTGGGTATTTTCCTTTTAAATAATCCCGGATAATATTTTTTAAGTCTGTCTTATAAAATAGGGGGCTTAGAGTAGTAAATGTCATAAATGAACCTTTTTATCATGAATGGCTAAACAGCATTAAAAGTAAAGAACATTGTTTTTTTGAGGGATAGCATGTTAAATATATTTATATTAGAGGACGACCATCTACAACAAACTCGTTTAGAAAATGTCATTAAGCAAAGCGTTGCTTCAAAAAATTTAAAATACAGACATCTAGAGATATATGGAAAGCCCCAACAATTGCTGGATGCTATTAAAGAAAAAGGGAATCATCAGTTATTTTTCCTCGATATTGAAATTAAGGGGGAAGAGCAAAAGGGGATGGAGATTGCGCGTGAAATTCGCTTAAAGGACCCCAATGCGGTTATTGTGTTTGTATCAACACATTCGGAATTTATGCCCGTAACCTATAAATATCGTGTATCGGCCTTGGACTTTATTGACAAGGGCTTAGCTGAAGAAGAGTTTCAAGAAGCTATTACCTCTGTCCTAGTCCATGCATTTGAGAATATTGGACAGACTGTCGGTGAGGATGCTTTTGTTTTTAAGAGTCAACATTCGCATGTTCAGGTTCCTTTTTCAGATATCCTGTTTTTTGAAACCTCTACAACTGTTCATAAGGTCATTCTTTACACAAAAACAGGACAATTAGAATTTTATGGGAAGGTTTCAGAAATTGCTAGATCTGATAAGCGGCTGTATCAAAGTCACCGTGCTTATGTAGTTAATCCTGAAAATATCGTGCGCATTGATCGAGCTAACCACTTGGTTTATTTTGAAGGAGATGAATCTTGTTTTGTCTCCAAGTTGAAATTAAAAGGTTTGATTGAAAGAGTGGAGAATAATTAGCAAATGGTAGGTAGTTTATATAGTGGGCTGATTGTTCTGGCCGACTGGTTGATTAAATTATTTGTATTTCGAAAAATTAGTGGCTTAAAATTGGATATAAAAAAGGATACTGCTATTCTAGTTGCTATCCTTTTAGTGAATTTGGCTGTTCAAGAGTTTGTCCCCTATGTAGAATCATTTTATCTCATTTTCATCCTTGTCTTTATCCTACGGCCAAACTGGAAAGTCTCCCAATACCTTTTTTATGGTTTGATTCCCATTGTTCTGGTTGATTTGTTCCAGAGGATCACGGGTATTTTTGCAGTAAAACATTTTCTTATTTTCAATGTAGATGCTTCCAGTAATGATTTCATCTTTATCCTATTCTCCCTTCTCATATTTTTACCAGTTTATTTCCTATTTATTCGAATCATGCGGATAGATTTTGAGAATATCAATATTGTTTTTGATAATAAAATATATAGGAAGATAGTCTACATTATCAATACTTTTCTTTTGATATATTGTCTTGTAATTAGTCCTCTCATGATTTGGAATAAGAACTCTCAATTTTCGCTCCAAATTCCAAATTTCAGCTTTAGCATTGATGTGACTCGCTTCTATCTTTTCTTTTTCATAGCAGCTATTATTTATATCAATTTTAGAGCTAAGGACCAGCTAGATAAGGAATTGCGCCGTTCAAAAGAAGGGCAACTAAAATCCTTGTCAGAATATAGTAAGCACGTTGAGTCCCTCTATCGGGAAATCCGTAGTTTTAGACACGATTATACTAATATTTTAGTCAGTCTTTCTCAGTCCATCAACAATAATGACTTACCCATGATTAAGCAAATCTATGAATCCATTCTAGAGGATTCAGATAAAAAATTTTATGATGTAAAATACAACATGGCAAATTTGGCAAATATTAAGGATGAAGCAGTAAAAAGTATTTTATTTGCAAAACTGAGTCAGGCTCAACATGCTGGCATTGATGTGGCGATTGAGATTATTGAGCCGATTGGATTACCGAACATGGAATTGTTGGATGTCATTACCATCCTCTCGATTCTTCTTGATAATGCTATTGAGGCTTCTTTAAAGGCCGATAATCCTAGTTTTTTATTGGCGTATTTTAAGGAAGCTAACCATACAATTCTAATTGTTGACAATGCTATAGATTCAAATAAAATTGACACCAGATCAATCTTTAAATATGGTAAGTCAAGTAAGGGCGAAGGTAGGGGAATCGGTCTAGCAAACGTTAGGGAAATTCTAGGAAAATATCCACATGCTAGTTTAATGACCAGTAGCTCCGATTACCGATTCAGGCAGGAATTACGTATTCTTGAAAAGAAGGGATGAATAACTGTGAAACCTTCTCTATTGCAGGTTCAGCTACAATTGAGCGGTTTGACACCATCGATGCGGCAGTCAATAATGCTGAAATCAAGATTCCGCAGCTCCTGGTAGTTCCAAAGGACTCTCGCGGTCAGTACGAATTGGATGATGCGACTTTCAATAAATCATGATGGTCAACCCAAAAGGTCTCTACCTTAATCAGTCAGGCGGTGGGTCGGATATCCTGTGTAGGAGACTTTGTTGACTTTTCGGCTGAAGAAAATCCGAGGGCTATGTTTTAAAAATCCATGAGGGTAAGAACAGTCCGATCTGTCCTCCTATCGTCCCCCGTGCTGTTTTTGTTCCATCACCAAATGTGGACTCAGCTATTCTCAAAATGGTCCGTCGGGATAGCCCCTTGGTCAAAGTGAAAGATGAGGCTTTCTTTTTCAAAGTCACAAAGACTAGTTTTGT
>DIXV01000081.1:12294-12453 GCA_002436115.1 Streptococcus sp. UBA6071
TTAGCAGATGCTCTTTATGACATTTTTAAACTCTCAGAAGATACGAAGAACTAGAGTCTTCGAGCCGATTGATGACTGCAATCAGCTCATTTTTTGAGCCTTCTTACAGAATAGTTAGTGGTAATCCTAATCCATGGAGAAAAACGGAAAATAAGTCAA
>DIXV01000031.1:0-4641 GCA_002436115.1 Streptococcus sp. UBA6071
TCAGAGGCTTCAACGTCAGAAGCATCAAGTGTTGAGGAAAAAACGGCGTCAACCTTAGCTGATAATGTCTATACTGGTAAGGTAGTATCTACTAATCGTGGGGATTATCAGGTGAAAATTACTGTTGAATCAGGCGCTATTTCAACTATTGATGTGGTTGAATACCCAACTGACAATGAACGCTCTACAAGCATCAATGAGAATGCTTTGCCACAATACGTCAGTCAGGCCAAAGAAAATCAATCAGCTGAAGTTAACTTGATATCAGGTGCGACTGAGGCTTATAATGGGTTTACAGGCTCTCTTCAAGACGCAATCAATCAGGCACAATCATGATTAGTTTCGTTAGCCGAACCCTTGAGGCTATGACCATTCCTTTCACCATTCGTCTGGTAACTAGCGATAAGGAATCAGCGCAATTACGTTTAGATGAGGTAGCCCAATCTATTCATAAAGAACTTCTTAGACTAGAGGAAAAATTTTCGGCTTTTAAGCCGACGTCCCTTGTTTGTCGTTTTCAACGAGGGGAAAAAGATGTCATGTTAGACCCAGAATTCCAAGAGGTTTATGTTGCCGTAATAGCTGCGCATAAGGAGACAGAGGCCTATTTTGATCCTTATTATGAAGGGGTTTATAACCCGACAGGCTATGTCAAGGGATGGGCGATTGAGACTGTTTTTAATCGCTTCCTTCGCCCCTTGTTCGCCTACGATTACATCAAAGCAATTTCCCTGAATGGTGGAGGAGATATGCAATTTGAGACCGCTGTTGATAGCGATTTTGTCTGGAAAGTTGGAATTGAAAACCCAGATAAACTTAATGAAATAGTCGCTGTCTTTAAACTTGCTAATGGCAGTATTGCGACTTCAGGAAAAAGCAAGCGAGGGGAACACCTCTTTACTAAAGGGAAAAAGGACTTAAAGCAAGTCACCATAGTTGGAGAAAAACTCAGCTGGACAGATCTATGGGCAACAGCGGGTTTCTCAGCTGGACAGCTTCAGTTGGAGCACTTTATTGAAAAAGAAGCTCTGACTGGTCTTTTTATTACTTCAGAAGGGGTACACTCTTTTCATCAGGGAGAATTAGAAAATGTCAAAAAAACATAATTATATTTTAGGAATTACCTGGCTGGTTGCGGTCTTTGTTCTGCCGCTTCCTTTTCTCTATACCTTTGTTAAGGGCCTACAGCCAGGTTTTGAGAGTCAAAAGTTAGGAATTGCTAATGGGATTATTGCCTATGTTTGGATGTTATTAGCGATTTATATCGGTACAAAACCCAAGTGGATAGATCGCTTAATCGGCCTACCAGAAGCTTACAAACTTCATGGTATTCTTAGTTTAGTAGCTATTGTCTTATCTTTTATGCACAAGTCCATGAGTCCTTCTTATGGAATGATAGCTCTGACAGGGAATGTCGCATTTAATATCTTTCTGGCCTTGGCTCTTTACTCAATGATTTTCATGGCAGGATGGCTGACAACACGTATTACGATACTAGGACTTATCAAGAGAAATCTGGAAAAAGTGTTTAAACACGAGATTTCGGTTTGGCTTCACCGTTTAAACCTTCTGGCGACTGTTCTCATCTTTGTCCATGTTCAACTCATCGACTACATTCGTCAGAACACAGCTTTTCTGTTGGTTTTCTACCTGTCCAGTATCTTTGTTTTTGCCACCTATCTTTGGGCGAAATTAAAACCAGCTTCCCAAGGGATTTTAGCACAATTGACCGCTAATCAAGAAATTGCACCTAATATTTATGAACTGCGGATTCAATTACCCAAGAAATCAAGATTGCAACTGAGAGCAGGGGACTATGTCTTTATTTCCTTCCCAAAAATAAAAGGACTCTTAGAACCTCATCCGTTCTCCTTAGTGAATGCTCCTTCAAAAACGAAGGAAATTGTATTAGCTATTCGAGGAGACGGCGATTTTACACGGCGATTGCAAACTATTGAGGCACCTACAGATATTTTTGTTGATGGTGGTTATGGTATGTACCAGACGGTTATAGACGAACAGAAACCCAAAGAGATTTTGGTCGTTTCAGGAGGTATTGGGATTACGCCTCTCTTGTCTCTCTTTGAGGCCAACCCTAATCTGAAAACGACGGTTTTCCATGGTGCTGAAACGCAAGCTGCGCTTCTTTACAGTGATAAATTTAAAATGTTTGAACAGCGGTCTAATTTTGTGGCCCATCGGGTGGTTGGTCGCTATGAGGAAAAAGATGTCCTGACTTATCTGCCGGAGAATTTAGATGATGTAACGGTTCTGATTAGTGGTCCGCCTGCAATGGGACGTTATTGGATTAAAGTCATGAAAGCCAACGGCGTTCCTCGGGGTCAGATTTTTTATGAAGAATTTGGTTGGTAGTCAATGAAGACTAGCCTTACCTCAGCAGTTTGATGCTGGGGTATTTTTTTTATTTATTCTTAAGGTAGAGTGAAGGATACATGCTATAATAGAAATAAAGGAGTTTTTGATGACTAAAAAAATTGATCTGTTTGCCCATGTGCTCTTACCTGAATTTTACGAGAAAATGCTCATGTTGGATAAAACGTTACCGGATAAATTGCCTTTCATAAAAAATACAGTCTTAACAGATATGAAGAAACGACAGGAACTTCTTCCTTCTGATGTTAAGCAAGTTATCTCCTATGTTAATATTAACCCAGAGGATTACCTTCTGGGGAAGGCTGCTAGTCTCTTAGCACGGAAAGCCAATGCAGAGTTATTGGCAACCGTTAAAGATAACCCCCATGCTTTTGCTGGAGGAGTTGCTATGGTGGCGATGAACAATATTCCAGATGCTATTGAGATTGTAGACGATTTTGTCTTGCCTAATGCAGAAATAGTAGGTGTTCAACTCTTCACACGGCATCTTGGAAAGTCGATTGCAGATGAGAGTTTCAAGCCTCTCTTTGAAAAGTTAGCCAAGTGTGATGTGCCTATTTGGCTCCATCCAGTCTTTGATGAGCGAAAACCAGATAATAACATTATCTTTAGTTGGGAGTATGAGCAAACCCAGGCCATGCTTCAACTAGTGCAGGCTAACTATTTTCAAGAATTTCCCGATCTTAAAATAATCGTCCATCATGCAGGGGCAATGGTGCCTTACTTTGCTGGTCGAATTGAACAGATTTTACCTGAACACTGGGCAAAAGATTTCAAGAAATTTTATGTAGATACAGCCCTTTTGGGAAATAGCAAAGCTTTAGAGCTTTGTGTGGACTACTTTGGCAGTGATCATGTCTTTTTTGGAACAGATGCGCCACTTGGTGTTTTACCGGCTGGTGCGACGACAGAAGTTAGTGATGCTATTGATCAAATGCCTATTTTACAGGCAGAGAAAGACTTAATTTACTATGGCAATTATGAAAAAATGATGCAGAAGGAGGTGTGAGATGGCAGAGCTAAAATCCCCCTTAGTTATGAGACTTTTTGAATTAGGAGTAAAAGTGTCCTTTGAAAAGGCATTTAAAACCGTTGGCATTCATAATCTAACAACTTCCATTAAGACAGAAGCTGGAACCTTATCCATGTATGTTTTGCATGACCCAGAAAATCCTAATCACCACATTGTTTTAGAGATTTATGCGGATGAATCTGCTTATCAAACGCATGCCGCTTCATCTCAATTTGCTGAGTTTGTCCAGATTGCTCAACAAGGCTTGGCTTATCGCAGGTCCTATGAGTTGGAGCCTCAGCTATTGATTGAACAAGAAGCCCCTTTATATGTAGAAAAAGGGGCTCATCATGCTATAGCTTTGGTTGAAGTAGATGTGGCTACTGAGCAAAACGAAGCTTTTAGGCATATTGTAGAAAAGACAATGAAAGACCGTTTGGCTAAAGAATCAGGTCTTTTAGCGGTATATGCTGCGACTCTAAAAGATAGGCCGACATCTTGGCGCTTTCTTGAAATTTATGCAGATGAATCTGCTTATATAAGCCATTGTCAGAGTCCCCGTGTTAAAGCTTATCTGGACAAAACAGCCCAGATGGTAAAGCATAAAACAGTATTGAGGTTAGCAGGAGATACCTTGGTCAATCAAGGTGGTCTTTATCTTGAATAGGGAGGTCCCCTCTTATGATTAATTTAAGCCAAACAACCCTATACAGCCTTTTTTGTGCATTGCTTCCAAGCTTACTTTATATGTGGATACGACAACGTAAGGGACTTGTTCAGCATCCGGTGTGGATAACGCTTTTTATTCTCTACTGTTGGCAAGTATATGAACTGACTGGTGTAGGTGGCATGAGTGATTTTATTTATAGACCACAAGGTAACCTTGATAACTCCCTCTTTCAAGGGAACTTAGGCCTAATTCCTTTTCAGTATGTCACAACGAGTTTTTGGTTAAATATTGTGATGTGTCTCCCTCTAGGCTTTCTTCTTCCCTTTATTTGGAAAGCTTATCGAAAAGTTCATGTCACTGTTCTGACAGGGGCAGCATTTTCGCTTTTTATTGAACTATCACAACTGGTAACGACCCGAGCTACAGACATTGATGACTTGATTGCAAACACAGCAGGAACCTTGATTGGCTTTATCTTCTGGTGGTTAGCTACAAAAATATTTGGAGAGCATCTTAAGGCAAAAGGAAGTATAGATGGGAAAGGCGAGGCCGTTGCTTACATGAT
>DIXV01000031.1:4827-14099 GCA_002436115.1 Streptococcus sp. UBA6071
ATTAGTTTTGCAGGGCTGTTCTTTTTATACTATCCTTTCTGGTTTCTTGAGCATGTCCTTCCCTTCATTTTTGGATAAGTCAAGTATCGGGTTACCAAAAAACAATGCGCATTTCGCTCCAATTTCGAGAGATCTCCCCTAACTTTATCAATCTTAACTTATCTATAAGCCAAATGGAGATTTTCTTCCTCTTTGGTTCTGCGCCTAGAGAAAAATAATTGAATTGTGGGTAAAAACATGATAGAATAGACTTGAATTGAAGTGACTTAGAAAAGGAGACAATCATGGCTTTTGGAGAGCAAAAGAAGAAGAAAACAGGTTTTGAGAATTTAACGAGACTTGTCATTATTGTTATGTTAGTAACAATGATTTTAGGGATTGTCGCAACAGCAATCAATGCCCTAATGTAGGAAAACGCCCCTCAGGCGTTTTTTTCAAGTGATGAAGGATAGGGGAAATTATGAGTATGTTTTTAGATACAGCCAAGATTGAGGTCAAGGCTGGCAAAGGTGGCGATGGTATGGTCGCCTTTCGGCGGGAGAAGTATGTCCCCAATGGCGGTCCTTGGGGCGGCGATGGGGGTAAGGGTGGCTCAGTCATCTTTCAAGTAGAGGAGGGACTCAGAACCCTCATGGACTTCCGTTATAATCGCCAATTCAAGGCTAAGCCGGGTGAAAAAGGCATGAGTAAGGGGATGCACGGGCGAGGTGCTGAGGATTTAATTGTCCTTGTTCCTCAAGGAACAACCGTTCGTGATGCTGAGACAGGAAAAGTCTTGACAGATTTGGTTGAAAATGGCCAAACATTCACGGTTGCTAGAGGAGGACGTGGCGGAAGAGGGAATATCCGCTTTGCTACTCCTCGTAATCCAGCTCCAGAAATTGCTGAAAACGGTGAGCCAGGCGAACAACGCGAACTACAGTTGGAATTAAAAATCTTAGCAGATGTTGGTTTAGTTGGTTTCCCGTCTGTTGGGAAATCCACCTTATTGAGTGTTGTGACAGCGGCTAAACCTAAAATAGGTGCCTATCATTTCACCACCATTGTCCCTAATCTTGGGATGGTTAGGACAAAATCTGGCGATAGTTTTGCCATGGCAGACCTTCCAGGTCTAATTGAAGGAGCCAGTCAAGGAGTGGGACTTGGAACACAGTTTCTTCGCCATATTGAGAGGACACGTGTTATCCTTCATGTTATTGACATGTCAGCCAGCGAAGGACGAGACCCTTATGACGATTATGTGGCAATTAATCATGAATTAGAAACGTACAATCTCCGCTTGATGGAACGTCCTCAAATCATTGTAGCCAATAAAATGGATATGCCAGAAGCCAATGAACAGTTGAAGACTTTTAAAGAAAAGTTAGCGGCAACCTATGACGAGTTTGATGAGCAACCGATGATTTTCCCAATCTCAGGAATCGCTCACCAGGGCTTAGAGGCGCTCTTAGATGCCACTGCAGACCTACTTGCTAAAACCGATGAGTTTCCTCTATATCAGACCACTGATTTTCAAGAAGAAGACGATGAGGCCTACTATGGCTTTAGCGAGGATGAACGTCCATTTGAAATCACTCGTGATGACGATGCTTCATGGGTATTATCAGGCGGAAAACTTGAGAAACTCTTTGCCATGACTAATATGGAGCGTGACGAATCCGTGCTGAAATTCGCTAGACAGTTACGGGGAATGGGTGTAGATGAAGCCTTACGTAGCCGTGGGGCTAAGGACGGAGATCTTGTCCGTATCGGTAGTTTTGAGTTTGAATTTATTGATTAATGAGATAGAAATAAATCAACTAGCTACATGAACAAGGAGGTTACCTTATGGGAGACAAACCCATCTCATTTAAAGATGAAACTGGTCAGTTTATATCAGCTGCTGATGTTTGGAATGCTGAAAAGTTAGAGGAGTTATTTAACAAGCTCAACCCAAATCGAAAGCTAAGATTGGAAAGAGAAGCCCTAGCCAAGGAAGCAGAAGCTGTAACCAAAGAATAAGAAAACCTCCGTGACTCGACATTACTAGAGTTTAACGGAGGTATTTTCTATTATCTCGTTTTGTGGGAGCAGTGTCTATTTAGCACTGTTTTTCTATTTTTTAGCTATAACCTTTCTTTATCCAGATACTAGACCATGTCAATCTTGTCACTTTCAAAGATGAAATTGCCAAGTACCAGTTGCTAGTGTTTGGAATACAGAAAATGTGAAGAATTAGGTAACTTAGGCTATCAATGAAGCAAGAGGCCTCTGAGCTCTTTCGGGTCTAAAAGGGGTAAGCTGCAATAATTTTGGTATAATATAAAGATAAGAAAACTTTAGAAAGTCACGTTATGCATATCAATATTCGAGAACTCTTTTCCTCATCTTTGAAGAACATCTATCAGAACAAGCGCAACTATCTCCTAACCACGATTATCTTACAACTCTTTATTGGAACGGTAGGTCGCTATAGCTTAGCAGGTGGCTTTCGCTGGGCGATGAATTTAGCGGGAGAATCCAATCTCAACCAGAATAATATTTGGCGGATTTTGAATCAAACAGGTCCTTTTCTCATTTTGACGGCATTTTCTCTTTTGGTAGTGTGCTTCATCCTTTTTGAGTTTGCTGTCCTCATCTACATGGTGGGCAACACGTATCGCTCTTTCTCTTTTAAGGCTATGTTGCGTTCTTTTCAGCACAAATTGATTTGGCTATCGGGTCCTCAATTACTTTTTTTCCTATTTTACCTCATTCTGATGATTCCTCTAGGAAACTTAGGTTTGACCACGACACTCTTACAGCAGTTTCGTATTCCTAGTTTTATTACAGGGGAGTTGACCAAGACAGCATTAGGCACATTGACTTACTATGGAGTGTTGGGGCTTGTTTTTTACTTAAATATCCGACTTATCTATTTTTTACCTCTATCTGTCATCAATACTTTTGCACCTTGGACGAATTTCAAGCAGAGTTGGCAGTTAACCAAAAGGAACAAATGGCGTCTTATTCTCACGATTAACTTGCTTAGTTTTTTAGTCTTAATTGTAGGAGGCCTCATTGTTTTTGCTGTTGCTTTACTCCTCAACCAGATGGATAGTGCTTGGAACAATATTACCCTCCAAACTTTCTTTTATAGTTTTATTCGAGGACTAATCTACCTCATGTCTTTCCTCTTTAAACTCATTATAGTAGAGATTCTAATCAATTACCTTGTTAGGGTAGATAAGCAGGAAGAAAAAAGCTATTTCACTTTACCTGAAACAGAAAAAAAACCTTTTCACTACCCACATTGGGTTAAAGGTTTTATATTCGCCCTCTTAGTAGGTTTTATAGTATACAATGGTTTACAACTCTACCTGCTTACCCATAACAATAGCCAGTTGATGATTGCACATCGAGGGGATATCACGACAGGAGTAGAGAATTCCCTTGAGGCATTAGAAGGAGCGCATAAGGCGGGTGCCGACTTAGTCGAGATGGATGTGTTAATGACCGCTGATAATCAATTCATTGTGATTCATGACAATCATTTGGAACGCCTGGCAGGGTTGAACTGGCTGGTCTCTGAGAAAACGTTAGCAGAATTAGAGGGTCTTACTATTACTCAGGGAGAATTTCAAGGGAAGATTTCAAGCTTGGAAACATACGTTAAACGGTCGCAAGAGCTTGGTCAACCCCTTTTGATTGAACTCAAGCCGCACGGAGGAGAACCCGATAATTATGCCGATTTGGTGATTGCTGAATTAGAGCGACTAAAGCTTGGCAAATCAGATAAAATCATGTCTCTGGATGTCGGGTTAATGAAAACGATCGAAAAGAAGGCACGAAACTTAACAACAGGCCAAGTTATTTCATTACAATTTGGTAATTTTGAAAAGCAGGCGATTGATTTTTATGTGATTGAGGATTTTTCGTATAATGAGTTTATCATGTTGAGTGCTCAACATCAGAATAAGGAGCTCTTTGTTTGGACAATCAATGATTCGCTCAGTATGTCTAATTATCTTCAAAGTCCAGTTAATGGAATTATCACCGACGAACTAGGGAGGTTTAAAGAAGAACAAGAGGCTATTAAGCGGGACAACACTTATTTTGATCGTGTCTTTCGGCTACTCAGTATTGAGAATTGGTAACCCTAAAAAATAGGCTGGGACAAAAGTCCCAGCCTATTTTTCTATAGTTTTTAATCGTCTACACGTTCAAGACCTTATTCAAGAAATCTTTGAGACGTGGGTGTTGAGGGTTATCAAAAATCTGATCGGGACTATTGTCTTCAAGGAATTGTCCGTCATCTGTGAAAATAACCCGATTAGCAACCTTACGAGCAAAGCCCATCTCATGGGTAACGATTAGCATGGTCATGCCCTGTTCAGCTAAATCTTTCATAACATTAAGCACATCACCGACCATCTCAGGGTCAAGGGCAGAAGTGGGTTCGTCAAAGAGCATGATATCAGGCTTCATGGCTAGACTACGAGCGATAGCCACACGCTGCTTTTGTCCACCAGAGAGGCTTCTAGGCATGGCATCTCGTTTATCAGATAAGCCAACTTTCTCTAAGAGTTCACCAGCATAGGCTTCCGCTTCTGATTTACTCATGAGTTTGTGTTCAATTGGGGCAAAAGTGATGTTTTCAAGTACAGTCATATGAGGAAAGAGATTGAAATGCTGAAATACCATCCCGATATTTTCACGGACTTCGTCAACTTTAGTCTTTTTGTCAGTCAAATCAAATCCATCGACAATGACGTGGCCGCTGCTTGCTTTTTCAAGGCTATTCAAGCTGCGTAGAAAAGTTGATTTCCCTGAACCAGAAGGACCGATTATGCAGACCACGTCGCCTTCATGAAATTGAGCGGTTATGCCTTTTAAGACGGCATTGTCTCCAAAACTTTTGTGTAAATCTTGAACGTCAATTTTAAGTTTTGCCATTATTTAGCCCTCTTTTCTAAACGTTTTGCAAGTTTCGTTAATAGCGTGATGATTATGAGGTAGAGTACTCCCAGAATTGCATACATACGGAAGGACTGGTAGTTACGCGCAATGATGATTTTACCCGTCTGGAAGAGTTCAACCAAACCGATTGCTGAGATGATAGTTGTGTCTTTTAAGGTGATAACAAATTGGTTGATGAAACTAGGAAGCATAATTCTTCCGGCTTGAGGTAGGATGATATGTCGCATGGTTTTTCCATAAGAGATACCTAAACTACGACTGGCTTCGGTTTGACCGATAGGGACGGCCTCTATTCCTCCACGGACAATCTCGGCAATATAAGCACCCGAGTTGAGAGAAAGGGCGATAACCCCTGCGAGAAAGTCATTAATTGGACTTTGTTGGCCAGTGATTGATTCAATGAGGTTAGGTATTCCCCAGAAGATGAAGGCTGCGACAATCATAAGCGGAATACCGCGCACCACATCAACAAAAACAGAAGCAAGCAAACGAAGGGATCTGAAAGGACTAACAGCCATCATACCAAAGATAACACCGATACCAATCGCAATAGCAAAGGAAAGAAGAGCTAAAGCTAATGTAATTCCTAAACCTTCCAATAATTGTTTCCAGTTATTTTGTAGAAGGCCGAGAGTGGTTGTTTCATCAACAGTGGCTGCCTTAGGTTGAAGGTACTTGTTAATGATCTTGTCATACTCGCCAGATTCTCTAAGAGCAGCTAAACCGTTGTTAAACATCTCAATCAATTCAGGATTGGCTCCTTTTTTGACAGCAAAGCCATATTCACCAGACGGTTCACCTTTGATAGGTGTTTCAAAGTTACGTCCTTGTTGAATACTGTATTTTAATACCGCTTCGTCATCCATGATAGCTTGGACAGAACCTGAATTTAAACTGTCATACATTGTTGAAGCTTCGTCAAAGGCTTTTAGGGTATAACCATATGTATCAGCATTTTTTTCAAGGAAGGTGTAAGAAGATGTTCCTTTTTTGGCGCCGACGGTTTTACCGGCTAAGTCTTTGTAGCTAGCAATATCGCTTCCAGATTTAACTGCCAAAATGATATTGGAAGTGTAGTAGGAATCAGAGAAATCGAAAATTTCTTTACGCTCATCGGTAATTGACATACCAGCGATGACGGCATCAGCCTGTCCAGCTTGAACATTGTTAAGAGCGGCATCAAATCCAGGGTTCTCAATGCTGATGGTGAATCCTTGTTGTTCAGCGATTGCCTTAATTAACTCCATGTCAATACCAACATAGTTACCACTATCGTCTTGGAATTCAAATGGGGCAAAGGAGGAATCTGCAACAATTTTATAAGTGTCTTTTACAGGTGTCGCCTTAGCCTTAGCATCACCGGTAGCTGGCGATGTGCTTGTGCCTGCACTGTTAGTGGTTCCAGTCCATTCTTGGATAATTTTGTCATAGGTACCGTCTTCTTTCATCTCAGCTAGAGCTTTATTGAAGTCTTCTACTAGGTACTCATAGTCTCCGCCTTTTTTGACAGCAAAACCAAAGGAGCCAATGTCTTCGGCATCCATATTAATAGAAAGATCCTGTCCAGTATTCATAGAGTATTGGATAACAGCGGTATCATCCATGATAGCATCGACTGAGGAACTCTTGAGACTATTGTACATTTCTGTCCCTGAATCAAAGGCTTTTACTGTATAGCCGTATTTGCTTTCATTTTCTTTAAGAAACTTTTGGGCGACCGTTCCATTTTTAACACCGACCTGCTTGCCTTTTAGCTCTTCATAGCTAGTGACTTTGTTTTTTTCTTTTGTAGCGATGACGATAGAAGTATCAAAATAAGAATCTGAGAAAGTGAAGCTTTCTTTTCGCTCATCTGTTATGGTCATACCTGCCATAATGGCATCGGCTTGTCCAGCTTGAACAGCGTTAACGGCTGCATCAAAACCTGGATAAGTTGATTTGATCGCCCAGTTAGAGCGCTCAGCGACTTCCTTGATGATAGCAACGTCAATGCCTTTGTACTCGCCATCTGTATCTTGAAACTCAAAAGGGGCATAGGTAGAATCAAAGACAATGTCAATAGTATCATCAGCTTTGACGACTCCTCCTGAAAAGATAGCCAGTAGTGGCAATACTGCTAAAAGCAGCATTCGTAGTGTTTTCTTCATGTTAGGTTTTCTCCTTTTTAAAGTACTAGTTAAGATTATACCAGAAAAAAAGTCAGATGACAACACCTTAAGAGTTTCTATGTAAGAAAATCTAACATGATTATGCGAATCTGATTTTTCTTATGAGATATGATAGAATGAAAGAAGAAGTCTTTCACCAGCTTTAGGTAAGGAAATTACCGATGGTATGAAGCCTAAATAGACACAAGTAGGAGAGTTAAAAGTGATAGATAGAGTAACAGACAATCAGTTTAGATTAGTGTCATCATATCAGCCATCTGGGGATCAACCTCAGGCGATTAAGGAATTAGTGGACAATCTAGAAGGTGGAGAGAAAGCTCAGATTCTCCTTGGAGCGACGGGGACCGGTAAGACCTATACCATGAGTCAAGTGATTCAGAAAGTTAACAAACCTACCTTGGTCATCGCTCATAATAAAACACTGGCTGGTCAACTGTACGGAGAATTCAAGGAATTTTTTCCAGATAATGCGGTAGAATACTTTGTTTCCTACTATGATTATTACCAGCCCGAAGCTTATGTTCCTTCTAGTGATACTTATATTGAAAAAGACAGTTCAGTCAATGATGAGATTGATAAACTTCGCCATTCAGCAACCTCTTCGTTACTAGAGCGTAATGATGTTATCGTTGTTGCATCCGTTAGTTGTATCTACGGTTTAGGTTCACCCAAGGAATATGCTGACAGTGCAGTTAGTTTGCGCCCAGGGCAGGAGATTTCTAGGGACGACTTGCTAAATGCTTTAGTTGGCATTCAATTTGAACGAAATGACATTGAATTTCAGCGGGGCTGTTTTCGTGTTCGTGGCGATGTGGTGGAAATTTTCCCAGCTAGTCGCGATGAGCATGCCTTTCGGGTGGAATTTTTCGGAGATGAGATTGATCGTATTCGAGAAATTGAGAGTTTGACAGGTAAAAATTTGGGTGAGGTAGATCATTTGGTTCTTTTTCCAGCTACTCACTTTATGACCAATGATGATCGGATGGAGCACTCTATCAGCCTTATTCAAGCGGAATTAGAAGAACAGCTTAAGTGTTTTGAACAGGAGGGCAAACTCTTAGAAGCTCAACGATTGAAACAACGGACAGACTATGATATTGAAATGCTTCGTGAAATGGGGTACACAAATGGGGTTGAAAACTACTCCCGTCACATGGATGGGCGTTCTGAGGGAGAACCTCCTTATACCCTATTGGATTTCTTTCCAGATGATTTTCTTATCATGATTGATGAGAGTCATATGACTATGGGGCAAATTAAGGGTATGTATAATGGTGACCGCTCACGGAAGCAGATGTTGGTTGACTATGGGTTTAGACTACCTAGTGCTTTGGACAATCGCCCCATGCGACGAGAGGAATTTGAAGGCCATGTTCATCAGATTGTTTATGTCTCTGCTACTCCAGGTGACTATGAGATGGAGCAGACAGACACCATTATTGAGCAGATCATCAGACCAACAGGTCTCCTTGATCCAGAAGTAGATGTTCGCCCAACCATGGGACAGATGGATGACTTGCTTGGCGAGATTAACAAGAGAGCTGAAAAAGGTGAGCGGGTCTTTGTCACCACCTTGACTAAAAAAATGGCGGAGGATTTGACGGACTACCTTAAGGAAATGGGCATAAAGGTCAAATACATGCACTCTGATATTAAAACCCTTGAGCGAACAGAAATCATTCGGGATCTTCGTTTGGGTGTCTTTGATGTTCTAATCGGGATTAACTTATTACGAGAGGGGATTGATGTCCCAGAGGTTAGTCTAGTGGCTATTCTTGATGCCGACAAAGAGGGCTTCTTGCGTAATGAACGCGGGCTTATTCAAACCATTGGCCGTGCTGCTAGAAATAGCGAAGGTCATGTTATCATGTATGCTGATAATATCACTAATTCTATGCGAAATGCGATGGCAGAAACAGCCCGTCGTCGGCAAATTCAGATAGCTTATAACGAGAAACATGGTATCACCCCACAAACCATTAAAAAAGAAATCCGAGACCTCATCGCAATCACTAAAACAGAGAAAGCAGAAGAGACGCAAGCGTTAGATATAGAAAGTATGACTAAGACTGAGCGAAAAGAAACGATTAAAAAACTCCAAAAAAGAATGCAGGCAGCTGCAGAACTTTTGGATTTCGAGTTGGCTGCACAAATCCGTGACATGGT
>DIXV01000025.1:0-160 GCA_002436115.1 Streptococcus sp. UBA6071
CCAAGTCGTTGTCCTGTAGGTTGGCTGAACGGTGCGTCTTTTTCTATTATCTCGTCTAGCAACCCTTCTTCTTCTTGAAGGTTTCTTGGACACCTCAGGATAAGCCGTTTCTCCCGACTCTTCACTGGTTTCTGTATCAGTTTCTAGAGGTTCTGTCTCA
>DIXV01000025.1:397-6040 GCA_002436115.1 Streptococcus sp. UBA6071
CTGTTGTGCTATCTTCTGCACTTGTCGAGTCTTCCGCATCTAAGTCACTGGCTTCTGCATCAGTTTCTAGAGGTTCTGTCTCAGCCTCCGAATCACAGGTGTCTTCTTCAACACCTGTCACATCTTCTGCTGTTGGGGGAAGAGAATCTGTTGTGCTATCTTCTGCACTTGTCGAGTCTTCTGCATTTAGGTCACTGGTTTCTGTATCAGTCGTTGGCAGAGTTGGATCTGTACTTGTTGTATCGTTGTCCATAGCTGGTGGAATTGTCGAAGGATCTAGTGGAGTTGGTGGAGTAGGGAAACCGTCTGTTCCTGTGGTTGGGGGAATGGGGAAATTCCCTGTTGTTCCATCCGGTGGGGTAGGCATGGTGCCATCAGTTGTTGGCGGGGTCATGCCTTCGGGCATCATGTTAGTCATACTGCTAACCGTTGATGCGGTCGTTGTTGCTGATTCGATTGAGGTCGTGATAGTATAGGTATCGCCGTCCACCAAATCGGCAGAGCTATAAATCACATTTTGAAAGGCATCTTGAGACGTATAGGTCGTTAAAACATTACCAGAAGCCCCTGTAATAGTGATGGTGTCGCCTGCTATCCCAGAGATATTAGCCATAATGGATGCTTGAGTAGACCCTTGGCTAAAGCCTTTCACCATAATGTTTGAACCGATGACAAAGAAAGTGCCACCTGTAATAGTTGCTGTCCCATCGTAGTCTAAAGCAGTATCATAAGAAGCGCTCGGCCCTTGAACATAGATCGTTCCACCTGTAATGGTTACATTACCATTGGAATCAATGCCATCTCCTGTTGCACGGATAGTGATGTTTCCGCCGTGAATTATGATTTGGATATCGTCCATGCTTGGTCCTGAGCTGATACCTGTCGTGTTCTTTTCACTCTGTGTCCAGTCAGTTGCATTGAGACCATCGTCTGTAGATACAATGGAAATGTCTCCATCATAGATGGTCACCACCTTGCCTTCAAGACCTTCAGTAGAGGTTTTTATATCAATATTTCCGCTATTGATGGTCAAGTTATTGGACGCATGGATGGCATCTCCTGTTGCATAAATAGTGATGTTTGAGTTTGTCACCTCAATATTTCCGAGACTGATATCTGTTTCGCTGTCCGCAGAAATAGCATCATCTCCTGCTGTGATAGTCAGGGTTGCATCCTCGATTTTGATGGTATCACTAGCATTAAAACCATCTTTGACGGTGGCAATTACAGTATAGGTTCCCCCCTCGACATTGATTGATGTCTCCGACTTAATGGCATGCTTGGCATTTCCTGTGACAGTTAGGCTTCCCGAACCATTAAAGAAGAGATTACCGGCTGCCAGAATAACTGCCTTACTGCTACTATCAGTGGAATCGGACAGATGATTGACTGATTCGGCAGCCAGCGTGAGGGTTAGACTGGCTGAACTTTCAGAGACAATGGCAGCATCTGTCCCTGTCATGTTGAGATTATCTAGGATAAGCTGAACAGCTTCCGTAACACTTTCTGCAATAACTAGCTGAACACCGTCAGAGCTTCCTGTCAACAGGTAAGAACCGCCACTTGTAATGGTTACAGTCTTTCCTGAGATGCTAACAGATTGGCTATCGCTTGTCGCACTGTTAGCAGATAACTCAATGACAGCTACATCTGTCAGAGAACTTGTTTCTTGGACTTCTGTCAAATAATTAATCGCTTCTGCTAATTGTATTACAGTGGCTTCGTCTTCCGTTTCAGATACCGCTGTCTCCGTATTTTCACTGGTTATGTCTTGGGAAGCCATCGCTAGTATGTCTTCTTGATTTCCTTCCGTACGGGTTGAGACCGTTTCTTCAATATTCACAGCTTCTGCTTGTGTTTCCTCCAGTTCAGACACCGAAGTGGTTGCCGATTGCAGACTGGTGCTTGTTTCATCTGTAGTAAGTGTTGTGCTTTCTGTTGTCTCTGCTTGCGCATCAGTTACTACTGAGCTTACGGTTGTTGCTTCCGTAGCGACTGGTTCGCTAGATGTCTCTGTTGTCTCTACCTGCGCATCAGTTACCGCAGAACTGGCGGTTGTTGCTTCCAAAGCGACAGATTCGCTAGATGTCTCTGCTGTCTCTGTCGCAACTTCTGTTGTAGAGACTGTATCTGTACTTGCTGTTGAAGTCTCATTATCCGTGCCTGTGCTCTCAGTGGTCTCCGTCACAAGGATAGTTTGGTCTTCTTCGGTACTTACCTTTTCAACTTGCGCATTCGTCTCTACTTCCTCAGCACGCACCACATTTTGCTGGCTCGCTAGAGAGAGGGTCACTGTTGTGCCAAGTCCGATCACCGTTGCTGTCAATAATTTTTTTCGAGAATTTAAAAGAGTATCTAGTACATTTATTTTTGTCATAAACAATTCCTTTCTTGATAGAGGGATATTTTCAAAATGGGGATTTTTAGCTCAAGTTTACAGATATATCGATTTGTGCTATGCCAAATAAGTTCATTATTTTAAAAACATGTCACAACTCTTCCTAGGAAATATGAAACGAAAGCCTGACTTTAGGAAGCCCTCTCCTATCGTCATGGATGCTATAATACTGCCCAAAACTTAAGAGCTTCTTAAGAAAAACTTAACATTTTCTTAAGAAGAAAACTAAAAATGTTAAATCTATTCCCCATCTGATGCTGAGTATTCTCTATCCTCTTAAAGAGAAAAAGCTGTCTACTCCTAGAAGAATAAACAGCTTTTTAATGTGTCGAAACCATTGGTTCAAGTGGCTTTCTAGAAAAGACCTCCCCGTAAAGCAAGCCACTTATAAAAGTCCCAATCGTTTTAGGACTTTGGTGTCCCAAATGACTAGAGAAGCACTAACGACTGGTAGTATGATAAGGGACGCGATTCTTCTCCAGAAGGTTTTTGTTAGTGCAAGAAGGTTGCCCAAGAAAACCCTAAAGAAAATGAGGGTCACAAAATCATGACCACTCTTTTTAGTCCTCATGAAAGGAACCAATCTCCCTTAGGCCTAGCCCACTTACCATTACTAAGGGTATCCCATCTGCTATTACGTCAAAAGGCTCAGCTATTTTTTGCCTCCTTTAGAAGGGAGACAGATTAGTATTCCCGTTTGCCAAAAAGACCATCAGGCACTTCATGAAATCCCTTGCCTGCTCTATAATTATCGAACTTCCCTAGGAGGAAGTTGTAAGCATCCCGCTTGGCTTCATAGCGCAGATAAGCTTCCCTTGCTGACGCATCTCCTTTTGTCTCAAAAACATCTTGGCTCGTCTTCATAGCCATTTCATTTACCATTACCTGGCTATTGACCCAAGCTTCAAAGTCGGTTAAAAATTCTTTTTCGTAATGCATCGTTCCTCTGCCTCTCCAATAAGTTTAGCTTAAATCATGTGAATTTCTTCCGGTAAGGTGACAGTTTCACGACCATTTCGATCCACCACATAAACCGTATGTGGGAAAAAGTGGTTAAAGTCCTTGTCATAATCAAAGGTAATCGTCAACGGAAAACCATCTTGTGAAAAGCTAATGGAAAGCTTCCCTCGCCGATTCATAAGACGAAACTTCAGGATCGGTCTTAGCGGAAAAACCCCTTTAAGGTTGTTATCAATAATTTCCCAAAAGAGATCGATCACCTCACCTGAGAGAATGGTGACAATCCCAAAACTGGCATAGCGTCCACGTGTATTTGAAAATGCCATCTAAATCCTCTCTTTCTATCCTTTGCAAAACCGTTAACAATGACCAACTCAAGAAAGGCGCTTGAGTAGCACCTAGACTCTGAAATGCCTATCCGTGGATAAGCGATTTTGCTCTAGGTAGATGTGTCATCTCTCTGTCCGTTTTAGGTTAGGCTTTACGCCATATTCACTTATCGTTATGTTGATTTTACTGCAAAGTTCGTAAAAATGCAAGTCTAGACAATGGGAAATCAGGGGTACCTTATTGTCACTACTGACGAGCAATTAGCCTCTCCTTAAGCATCCCTTGAGATAAGTTTCCTAAGGACTATGGCAAAGAAAAAGCCGAGAGTGGTTCTCGGCTTCATGCGACTTTAACGATTTTTTAGTTCAACATATCGTTTGTACCAAATCTTAACATAGGCTGGAGAAAAAGGTCCCTTCCCTTCATTAATCCAATCGACTAAGATCTTAACATTTTCCTTCAAAATATAGTCCAAATCCTTGGAATAGTTCATCTTTCGCTTGTGACGCTCGTACTCCTCTACATCTAGCAATCGCTTCTCCCCATTAACAAAGACTTTGACATCTAGGTCGTAATCAATGTATTTAAGCGCCTCACGGTCAAGAACGTAGGGGCTAGCTAAATTACAGTAGTAGGACACACCTGCCTCACGTATCATAGCAATGATATTGAACCAATATTTTTTGTGAAAATAGACAATAGCGGGCTCACGTGTCACCCATCGTCGGCCGTCATTTTCCGTTACGATCGTGTGATCGTTAACACCAATGATGGCATTTTCTGTTGTTTTGAGTACCATAGTATCTCGCCAAGTCCTATGCAAGCTACCGTCATGTTTATAACTTTGAATTGTAATAAAGTCGCCTTCTTTTGGTAGTTTCATGGCTTACCAACTTTCTACAATTTGAAGGTTATACTCCATTAGTCTACCATAAAACCATGAAAATTTCATGTTTTTTTACTAACTTTATAAATATTCTCTAAGGGCAGTCTGGATGTCTGAAAAGTCATAGCCTTTACGGGCCAAGGCCTGAGTTAAGCGCTGTTTGAGCTCATAGCCTTCATATTTTTTGCTGTATTTGCGTTCTTGTTTAGCCAACTCTTTAAAGAGCAAATCCTGCTCACTCTCCTCATCCTTTTCAATTTGGATTTGGGAAATAGCCGAGCTGGCTTGTTGATAGGAAAACCCTTTGTTGATAATGTTCTGGGTCAGCTTCTCTTTCAATTTCTTGGCAGGCAACTTTCCCTCGTACTTGCCTAGCATTTTTTCAGTCACCTTGAAAAGCAAGTCCTCAAAATCAGAGGCAGCTAGGAGTTGATCAACCAAAGAAGCTGAAATTCCTTTCTGAACCAACTTTTGCTTGAGAAGATAGGGACCCTTATCACCTGATAGAAGATTCTGATCGATAAAGGCTTGTGCATACTGGTTGTCATCCAACCATTTGTCAGCCTTGAGATTGGCAAGCACCTGCTCTATCGTTTCAGCTTCAATCTCCTGTTTAGTCAGGTAGTCTCTGACTTCCTTGACCGTCCGTTGCTTAAAGGATAGGTGATAGAGAGCCAGATTTTTCCCATGGGAAAACTGAGCAAACGCCTTAATCTCAGCCAAGTCTTGCTGACTGAGCTCCTTATCCTTGGACAACATAAAGCGAATAAGGGTATCCTCCGTCACATAGAGCCTGTCAGTAGCATCTAGCTCCACAAGATAAAGCCGCTTTTTCTTTTCAATTTTTGTGATTTTCATAGACTTATTATACCATAGTTTGAGTGTCTTATCCCTTAATTATCCTAGCCTGTCAGCTGGCTGACTGGTGCGAGACCTGAGAAAGGCTACTTCTGGTAATGAGAGCCAAAGCTAATCAGTTCTGTGACTTCGTCTTCTTTTTTCTCATATAAGGTTCTGACGATTTTAGACCCAACGATAACACCGTCTGAGACCTGATTGAAGCGGATAA
>DIXV01000106.1:0-2168 GCA_002436115.1 Streptococcus sp. UBA6071
AATTTATAGAGTATATCCATGGAAGTCACTCTTGAGAGCAGGCACTAAAGGCCTATCAACAACTGAATATGGAAGAAAGTTAATGCTTGATATGATGATGGAAATCAAGAAAAATATTCTAAACTTGCGGGAAACGGCTATAGAATTTTAGCAAAAGCGGTAGAGAAAAACTTGGCTTGATTGATGAGTTTGTCAAAAGATGTACCCTATAAATCCAAGTTTGCCTAATGAAATATAGTGATTTGAGAAACAGTAAATCCATAATTGGGGCTAAAAAATTAAGCAAGTCTTGGAAATTCAAGGAAAATTTACTATTTAGGACATATTTTTGACGGTTTAGGACTTGACTGATTATTGTATCCTAAATGTGCTATACTGAATTTGTGATGAGCTCTCACAATAAAAAAAAGGAAATATTCACTATGAGTACAAAAACATTAGAACAATTTGAAACATTGACAGGTGCACAACTTTCTACCGTTGAGGGAGGAAAGACAACTTATTATGGGAATGGTTTGTATTGTAACTCAAATAAATGTTGGGTAAATTGGTCTCAAACAGTTACAACCATTATAAATAATTCAATAATGAACGGTCTTACTGGTGGAAATGCTGGCTGGAACTCAGGAGGAATTGCGTAATGTCTGCTTTAAAATGGTTTTCAGGAGGTGAGGAAAGAAGAAATGAAGCTCTTATTATCATGGATAACTTATTAACATTACTTGATCATCATCACGGTGTGCAACCATTAAAAGATCTTCTCTTATCTTATGCTCAAGAATTAAAGTCAGGTGGTATTTCAACACCTTTTATTCTAAGTCGAATGCATATAGAACTTTCTAAAGTTCTAATGGATAATAAGATTAGGTTGTCTGAGGAACAATCAGAGTTATTGAAAGAATTGAGAAGCTTATCAAATATAAGATATGGGTATTAATATTTAAGAACAATTTAGAGCTGAAGATTATTCTATCTTCAGCTCTATTTTTGTTATGCGACTTTTAGTTTGTTTTACTCCGTAAGTTCGAAATAACTAAACCACTCGCGGTACGGGTGGGCGACGATGGTTAGATTGAAAAACTCCAAAGGAACCTAGTTTATCACACACAAAGTACCACATTGTGTTCACCTCTAAGTGTAGATAAAAAGTCACTTAACATCACTATCCTAGCATCTTGGGTGAACTATTTCACCGTTTATGCAGCTACAAGGGAGTAGAAATTAGTGAAAATCCGATTACTGCCTGTCCTTACAAAATATTCTTGGTTTCAACGTGATGCTAGGGTAATCGTGTTAGAGTTGGTTTGCTTTGCAGTAGACTGGATCAAGAAGAATATCTGATGTTACAGTATTTTTATGGACAGATAGTTTGATAGTAAGGGCCTACTTTTCTATCAGAAACCTTCCATTAACCCTATATTATTATCTAAAATGAAGGTCTTCAGTACATTTTTGAACAGTTAAGTGTGTGTATCTTGGTCTTTTTGTTTGCGCTTACAAGGTCTATAATGAAGCTATAGGAAATCAAATAAAAAATTTGAAAAGGAGATTCTTTTATGGACATACTATTAGTCCCATTAAATTGGTTCTCGCAAAACATCTTGCAGAATCCTGCTTTCTTCGTTGGTTTACTGGTTTTAATCGGCTATCTTTTGCTGAAAAAACCTCTACACGATGTTTTCGCAGGTTTTGTGAAGGCGACAGTCGGTTATCTGATTTTGAACGTCGGTGCCGGAGGTTTGGTTACGACATTCCGTCCCATCTTGGTCGCTCTGGCTGAAAAATTCAATCTGGAAGCAGCTGTTATTGACCCTTACTTTGGTTTGGCCGCTGCTAATGCAAAATTGGAGGACATTGGTTTCATCAGCGTTGCGACAACAGCTCTCTTGATTGGCTTTGGAGTAAACATTCTTTTGGTCGTTCTCCGAAAATTGACTAAGATAAGAACTCTCTTCATTACAGGTCACATCATGGTGCAACAAGCAGCTACTATTTCAGTCTTTGTCCTGATTCTCATCCCTCAACTTCAAAATAGCTGGGGTGCATGGGCAGTGGGTATTATCTGTGGACTCTACTGGGCTGTCAGCTCAAACATGACTGTTGAAGCAACTCAACGCTTGACTGGTGGTGGAGGCTTTGCTATAGGTCACCAACAACAATTCGCCATT
>DIXV01000106.1:2283-4119 GCA_002436115.1 Streptococcus sp. UBA6071
ATTGACTGGTGGAGGAGGCTTTGCTATCGGTCACCAACAACAATTCGCCATCTGGTTTGTGGACAAGGTTGCTCCATTCTTCGGGAAGAAGGAAGAAAACTTGGACGACCTCAAGTTACCTAGTTTCTTGAATATCTTTCATGATACAGTTGTTGCTTCAGCAACCTTGATGCTGGTCTTCTTTGGAGGGATCCTCTTCTTACTCGGCCCAGAAATCATGTCTAATGCAGATTTGATTGGTACGGGTGCCTATAGTCCAGAAAAACAAGCCTTCTTCATGTATGTGACTCAAACAGCCTTCACCTTCTCTGTTTACCTTTTCATCTTGATGCAGGGTGTCCGTATGTTCGTTGCTGAACTGACCAATGCCTTCCAAGGTATCTCTAGCAAACTACTTCCAGGTTCGTTCCCAGCGGTAGATGTTGCAGCTTCTTATGGATTTGGTTCATCAAATGCTGTTCTTTCAGGGTTTGCCTTTGGTTTGATTGGTCAGTTGATCACCATTGCGCTCTTAGTTATCTTTAAAAACCCAGTTTTGATTATCACCGGTTTCGTCCCAGTCTTCTTTGATAACGCCGCAATTGCTGTCTATGCAGACAAACGGGGTGGTTGGAAAGCTGCTATGGCCTTGTCCTTTATCTCAGGTGTTCTTCAAGTAGCCTTGGGTGCTATTGCAGTAACCCTACTTGGTTTGACAGGTGGTTACCATGGAAATATCGACTTGGTACTTCCATGGTTGCCGATCGGTTACCTCTTCAAATACATGGGTATTATAGGCTACGTCATCACCTGCGTCTTCTTCTTGGCTATTCCTCAATTGCAATACGCAAAAGCTAAAGACAAGGAAGCCTACTATCGTGGTGAAACTCAGGCAGAATAAATACGTTGACATCACTAATAAGACCCTAGAATGGGTAAAACTATCCTAGCTTTGGTCTTCCTTATGGGAAATCTACATATCCCATACGAAACAAACATTACAGCAAAAAATGGAGGAAAATAAAATGGTTAAAGTTCTTACAGCATGTGGTAACGGAATGGGTTCATCCATGGTTATCAAAATGAAGGTTGAAAATGCCCTTCGTCAATTGGGGGTGACAGATATTCAATCTGCCTCTTGCTCTGTTGGCGAAGCCAAAGGTCTAGCTTCAAGTTACGATATTGTAGTAGCCTCCAATCATTTGATTAAAGAATTGGAAGGCCGCACCAAGGGGCATCTCGTTGGCCTTGACAACTTGATGGACGATAACGAAATTAAAACGAAATTACAGGCAATTTTGTAATCGTCAAAATAGAAGGGGTGCTTTCCAGATTTTGGAGGCACCTCGGTCTTTAGAAGATAGTTGGAAAGGAGTTCTGGATGAACTTAACAAAAGCATTTAAAGAAAACAATTCCATTCGTCTGGGCTTGTCAGCAAAAACATGGCAAGAAGCCGTGAAGTTATCAGTTCAACCTCTGATTGATAGCGGCGCAGTCACTGAAAAATATTATGAAAATATCATCGCTTCAACCGAAGAACATGGTCCGTATTATGTCCTTATGCCAGGTATGGCCATGCCCCATGCCATGGCAGGTGAGGGGGTCAATCGCGATGCCTTCTCACTGGTTACTCTAACAGAACCAGTCACATTTTCAGATGGTAAAGAAGTTTCTGTTTTACTTTGTCTAGCTGCCACCAGTGCCGCCATCCATACATCTGTCGCCATTCCACAGATTATCGCCCTTTTTGAATTGGAACAGTCCATTCAGCGTTTGGTGGACTGCCAAACACCTGAGCAAGTACTAGCCATGGTGGAGGAATCCAAAAATAGTCCTTATCTGGAAGGTATGGACTT
>DIXV01000106.1:4386-5989 GCA_002436115.1 Streptococcus sp. UBA6071
ATATTTACAGGTAGAGTGATTCTGACAAGATTAGAAAGTAGGAACAATAAGATGACAAAACAATTACCAAATTTACAAGTAGCTCTAGATCATTCGGATTTGCAAGGGGCTATTACAGCAGCTGTTTCGGTGGGTGCAGAAGTAGATATTATTGAAGCTGGGACAGTCTGCCTTCTCCAAGTCGGTTCAGAATTGGTAGAAGTGTTGCGCAATCTTTTTCCAGATAAGTGGATTGTAGCAGATACCAAGTGTGCCGATGCGGGTGGTACGGTTGCGGCCAACAATGCCAAACGTGGTGCGGACTGGATGACCTGTATTTGCTGTGCTACGATTCCAACCATGAAAGCCGCTCTCAAGGCCATCAAGGAAGAACGTGGCGAACGTGGCGAAATCCAGATTGAACTTTACGGCGATTGGACCTTTGAACAAGCCCAACAATGGCTGGATGCTGGCATTTCCCAAGCCATCTACCACCAATCTCGCGATGCCCTTCTTGCAGGTGAAACCTGGGGAGAAAAAGACTTGACCAAAGTTAAGAAACTGATTGACATGGGCTTCCGCGTGTCTGTGACAGGTGGTTTGTCAACGGATACCCTCAAACTCTTTGAAGGGGTGGCTGTCTTTACCTTTATCGCTGGACGCGGTATCACGGAAGCGCCAGATCCAGTGGCAGCTGCGCGTGAATTTAAAGACGAAATCAAACGTATCTGGGGGTAAGGCAATGGCTCGTCCAATCGGTATTTATGAAAAAGCAACCCCCCAACACTTCACCTGGCTGGAGCGACTCCAGTTTGCCAAGGATCTTGGTTTTGACTTTGTAGAAATGTCTGTGGACGAATCAGATGCTCGCTTGGCTCGTCTGGAATGGACCAAGCAAGAACGCCTGGACATCGTCAAAGCCATTTATGAAACAGGTGTCCGCATTCCTAGTATCTGCTTCTCAGGTCACCGTCGCTACCCGATGGGCTCTAGTGAGTCGGAAAAAGAAACGAAATCTCTAGACATGATGAAAAAATGCATCGAACTAGCACAAGATTTGGGAGTTCGCAATATCCAACTTGCTGGCTATGATGTCTACTACGAGGAAAAATCTCCTCAAACGCGGGCTCGGTTTATCAAAAACCTTCGTCAGGCCTGCGATTGGGCAGAAGAAGCCCAAGTCACCCTTTCCATTGAAATCATGGACGATCCCTTCATCAACTCCATCGAGAAATATTTAGCTGTTGAAAAAGAAATTGATTCTCCTTGCCTCTTTGTCTATCCAGATACGGGCAATGTCTCCGCCTGGCACAATGATCTCTGGAGTGAGTTCTATCTTGGACACCGCTCCATTACAGCTCTGCACTTGAAGGATACCTATGCAGTAACGGAGACTTCCAAGGGACAATTTCGTGATGTACCATTTGGCCAAGGTTGTGTCAACTGGGAAGTTCTGTTCGATGTTCTTAAGAAAACAAACTATAAGGGACCATTCTTGATTGAGATGTGGTCAGAAAATTGTGAAACCGTAGAGGAAACACGGGCAGCTATCAAAGAAGCCCAGGCCTTCCTCTACCCATTGATTGAGAAAGCGGGGTTAAGATAAAATATGGCAAAATCATTA
>DIXV01000106.1:6269-6568 GCA_002436115.1 Streptococcus sp. UBA6071
TGGGGCAATGTCTCCGAAGTCGACCGTGAGGCAGGCCTCATTGTCATCAAACCCTCAGGTGTTGATTATGACTTGCTTACGCCTGAAAATATGGTGGTGACAGACCTAGACGGAAGGGTCATAGAAGGAAATTTGAACCCATCATCTGACCTTCCAACCCACGTCGAACTCTACAAGGCTTGGTCAGAAATTGGCGGTATTGTCCACACGCACTCACCTGAAGCTGTTGGTTGGGCTCAGGCAGGTCGTGATATTCCTTTTTATGGCACCACCCATGCTGATTATTTCTACGGACCAGT
>DIXV01000106.1:6816-11139 GCA_002436115.1 Streptococcus sp. UBA6071
GGCACTGTCATCATTGAAGAATTTACCCGTCGTTGTCTGGACCCTATCGCCGTACCGGGAATCGTTGTTCGCAACCATGGACCATTTACCTGGGGGAAAGACCCAGCCCAAGCTGTCTATCACTCTGTTGTCTTGGAAGAAGTGGCCAAAATGAACCGCTTCACCGAACAAATCAATCCAAGGGTTGAACCAGCTCCAACCTATATCATGGACAAACACTATCTCCGCAAGCATGGACCAAATGCCTATTATGGACAAAAAAATGTCATTTAATCCGTAGAAAGGTTATTATCGAAATTTGCTTAGTTGAGTCAGTCGTTGTAAAATGGTATAGGCAGTGTTAATATGTTATAATGAAAAACATATTTGCACAGGGTTACGAAAACCTGCAGAAAAATCACTAAGTGCTGATAAGTAAGGAGATTGTAATGTTACTAGATAAAAAAAGCTATGCCTTATTATTTCATCTGCTAGCCTTAGAAGAGCCAGAGACAGTGATGATGATTTCAAAGCAATTAGACCAGTCTCGGAGAAAGATTTACTACCATTTAGATAAAATTAACGAAGCCATTCCAAGTGATGTCGGACAGATTATTTCCTATCCCAGAGTTGGTATTGTTTTAAATGCTGAACAAAAGAAGGCATGCTTGGATTTGGTTGCGCATGTTAATGACTATTTTTATATCATGAATGTCAAAGAACGCATTCAGATGATGTTGATTTACATTGCCGTTTCTAAGGAACGCGTGACAATTGATAAGCTCGTGCAATTGACAGGTGTGTCACGGAATACCGTTTTGAGTGATTTGTCAGCCATTCGTCAGGAATTGAGTCAGGGGCAAGGAAGTATTGCACTGAATGTCAGCAAGTCACAAGGTTATTATTTGGATTGCCATCCGAAGCTTAAAATACGCTATCTCTATCAACTTTTGCATACAGTTTATACGAAAGGGACAGAGAATTTTATCATAATTGTCAGAGATAAAATCACTGATTTTCTTGATTGTGATATCTTTTTTTCTGATGCGGTTAGATCTTATTTTAAAGGGCAGATGCTGACAATTGGGAGTGAATTGGGAAAAAAGATTAATCGTCATGAAAGTGATTTTATGATAAGTTTACTTCCCTATCTTTTTCTCAGTTATCGAAATATCCAACTAACTGAGGATGAAAAAACCATTCTTCATAGTGAGTTTGTTATGGTAAGACGGAAAAAAGAATTTCATATTGCTCAATATTTGGCAGATGGTTTAGAAAAAAATTAAAAATGACGTTGGATGACATTGAAGTGAGTTTACTGGCAACCTTGCTTTTATCTTATCGAAAAGATAGCGACAATCACTTAGAGAGTCAAGACTATGCTGATATGAAGAGGGTTTTGATTGCATTTATAGACCAAATTGAGCAACACTATAATCTTGTTTTTCAGCAAAAAGACGAGCTAGTGAAACGGATTTTAACACACTGTAAAGCCTTGATTTACCGTAAAGAATTTGGAATACTGTCAAGTAACCCTTTGACTGAACATATTAAGGAAAAATATAGAGAGATTTTTGAAATAACCAAAGCTACTATTCCTATTTTAGAAAAGGCTTGGTCTATAGACCTTATTGAAGATGATATAGCCTATTTAGCTATCCATATTGGCGGTAGTTTGCAAAGGAAGGATCCCAAGACGAAACGCCCACTTACGTTGAGCCTTGTTTGTGATGAAGGTGTGGGGTTACAACGGCTGTTTTTGAGCCAATGCAGTCATTATTTACCAGATTGTAAGATTGAGGCTGTTTTGACAAGTGAGCAGTTTCAAAGCATTAAGGATAGTTCATCAACAGATCTGGTCGTTACGACAGTTGATGGGTTAGACTGCTCCTTTCCCGTCTTGCAGGTCCAACCAATTCTTACAGATAGTGATATTTTTCGATTGACACGGTTCGTCCGCAATAAAGGCGCTATCCAAGAAGAGATGTTTACAGAAAAATTGAGAACCTGTATTGCTCAATATGTTAGTGATGAAACAGATCGCTACGTTTTGCACAAGAAAATTGAAAAAATTTTCCGCCAAGAGCTCATGATGGACATTATCGGTCCTGACAGATACCAAGATGGCACCTAGATCTTCGGACAAAATTCCCCTTGATAACCAAAGACGACTGAATCCAGCTTCATAGTAAGTAGGTTCTTTCGTTTTTTATTATCGTCACAAGTCAGATAGAGGTATTTGAGGAGGATTTCTAAATGCAAACTGTTTTCATCAAATTCTAATTTACAGGTGTAAAATTGAAGGGCTGATTAAGGGGTGAGCAAGTCAGCTAATAAACCTGGCGTTTTAGGGGAGAGTATCCCAAAGAGTCTTCAAAAAAAAGCTATTATAAGGACTCACTCTTATCTTAGAGCTTTCAGTGATATTAAGGGATATATTCAGCCCATTTTTGAACAGATAAGTGTGTAATACTTGGTCTTTTTTTCCTCAAGTGATGACGGTATACTAGAACTGTAGATAAATTAGTATATTTTGGAGGAAGCAATATGGCTAAGATTAATGATATTACTAGAGAATCTTGGATTCTATCGACATTCCCAGAATGGGGAACTTGGCTTAACGAGGAAATCGAAGAAGAGGTTGTTCCAGAAGGGAATGTTGCGATGTGGTGGCTAGGAAACTGCGGTGTTTGGATCAAAACTCCAGGTGGTGCCAATATCGTCATGGACCTTTGGTCAGCTCGTGGAAAATCTACTAAAAAAGTAAAAGATATGGTCCGCGGTCACCAAATGGCAAATATGGCTGGTGTTCGGAAGTTGCAACCAAATCTTCGTGTACAACCGATGGTGATTGACCCGTTCGCAATCAATCAATTGGACTATTACCTCGTGTCACATTTTCATAGTGACCATATTGATATCAATACAGCAGCAGCAATTGTTAACAATCCGAAACTAGACCATGTGAAATTCATTGGCCCATACGAATGTGGAGAGATTTGGAAAAAATGGGGTGTTCCAGAAGAGCGTATCATTATTGTACGACCAGGCGAAAGTTTTGAATGTAAAGATATGAAAGTGACGGCCGTTGAATCATTTGACCGCACTTGTTTAGTGACCTTGCCAGTGGAAGGAGCAGATGCTCAAGAAGGTGAACTAGCTGGACTCGCCATCACGGATGAAGAGATGGCTAAAAAGGCAGTTAACTATGTTTTTGAAACACCAGGTGGGACAATTTATCACGGAGCAGACTCACACTTCTCAAACTACTTTGCAAAACATGGGCGTGATTTTGATATTGATGTTGCGCTCAACAATTATGGAGAAAACCCGCTTGGTATACAAGATAAAATGACATCAATTGATCTTCTTCGTATGGCTGAAAATTTACGTGCAAAAGTTATTATCCCGGTTCATTATGATATCTGGTCTAATTTTATGGCATCAACAAATGAAATCCTTGAACTATGGAAGATGAGAAAAGAACGTCTCCAATATGATTTTCATCCATTCATTTGGGAAGTTGGAGGTAAATACACTTACCCACTAGATAAAAATCGTATCGAATACCATCATCCACGTGGTTTTGATGATGCTTTTGAACAGGATTCAAACATCCCATTTAAAGCTTTACTTTAGGAGGGTTATCATAAGACTAGGAATAGGGAACGTTTGATAAGGAAAACTTTGCCCATTCCTTTTTTAATAAGAACAGAAGATAGCAAAGGACGAACTTTTCTGGATGCAACTAGGATGTCTGAAATCAAACGAATTAAGGATTTGGCGTTGCAACCAATCTCTCCAATTTACAGAAAAAGACACTATGTCAAAACAATCTGTAAATGCTGTTTCTTAGTGTTATTGCTTATGATGTATCTGGAAGTGCAGAAAGTAAGGGAGACAGATGAATTGACAGTACAGATGAAATAGGCAAGGAATCTCTTCTGGTCGAAGGTTTTAAATACGGTTTAGCAAATGGAGATGCTTAGGTTTATCATAAACGGAGAAATGATGCGAAAATTTTTACAGGCCCTGTTCTATGAACTTTCTTTTTATATTGAAATCTTAATTTCATTCATCTTAGCTGTGGCATTAGTGATATTAAGTTATTTTCTTGTTCTAGACTTATCGACTATTTTTTCTACCTCAGTAACGATTGAGGCCTATTTACATCATTTTCTAAGCCAAGCGATGAGTATCGCTATTGGTGTAGAGTTGATTAAGATGCTAAGTAAGCATACCTCAGGGACAATTATTGAGGTCTTGTTGTTTGCTCTGGCACGTCAGTTGGTTATTAGTCATGCCTCTGCTTTAGAATCTTTCTTAAGTGTTATGGCATTGACC
>DIXV01000106.1:11386-11666 GCA_002436115.1 Streptococcus sp. UBA6071
AGTCAAAAAGTGAAAATAGTTAATATTATGGGAAGGCTTCAACTATCTGGTAAAAAGAATGAAACTTTGCGTGATTTTATGTTACGTCATTTGAAAGAAGAAAACAAAACAGTTGCCATTGGCTCCTGCATATATTTTAATGATTTTGCCTTGAGAATTGATAGTATGCGTGGAGATTATATCACAAGAATTGAAATTATCAAGTCGCTTTACTAGAATGATTTAAGGAGTAATGGCTATCAACTAGTCAAGAGAGTGCTCGTCTTGTTCCTTTCATGGC
>DIXV01000098.1:0-451 GCA_002436115.1 Streptococcus sp. UBA6071
TCTTGTGCAATTTCTTTAACAGTTGGAATATCAATTCCAATCCCCATCTTACCTGCAAGGGCCTCGCCAGACAATTTGATTAAAATACGATGATACTTCGGTTCAACCATGATACACTCCTTTTTTTATCTCTACTATTCTATCATAATTAAGAATATTTTTGTAGCCTTTATTCTGCAATTTATTTAGTAGCTAGATTAGGAAATGGAAAAGCAATAGCCCTTATCCTTTTTAGACAACACTAATCGGAAAGCAAGGTCTTGCTTTAACTGCCTAAAGACCTCATTCCATCGTCAAAAAACCCTAGCTAAGCTAGAGTTTAATCTGTTTAAAATGAGTTGGTATCAACTTTGATACCGACACCTTGAGTGGTTGTAATGGTCAAGCTTGTGATGTAAGTTCCTTTTGCAGTAGATGGTTTAGCCTTGACAATAGTATCATGGAAAGCTTT
>DIXV01000098.1:694-848 GCA_002436115.1 Streptococcus sp. UBA6071
AAGTTTCCAGCTAATTTATCTGCATCAAAAGACACTTTCCCAATAATAGCTTGTACAATACCAGAACGGTCTGCACGGTAAGTGATTTTGCCACCTTTAGATTCTTCAACAGCTTTGGTAACATCCATCGTTACTGTACCTGTTTTAGGGTTAG
>DIXV01000098.1:1064-4920 GCA_002436115.1 Streptococcus sp. UBA6071
CTGTACCTGTTTTAGGGTTAGGCATCAAGTTACGAGGTCCCAAAACACGACCAAGACGACCAACGATAGGCATCATATCTGGTGTTGCAATAACAACATCAAAGTCTAACCAACCCCCTTGGATTTTTTGAGCCAAGTCATCTTCTCCAACAAAGTCAGCAACAGCAGCCTTAGCTTCCTCAGCCTTAGCCCCACGTGCAAATACAAGCACACGCTGAACTTTACCAGTACCGTTTGGCAAAACCATTGCCCCACGAATTTGTTGGTCTGCTTTTTTAACGTCAATATTCAAGTTATATGCAACCTCTACAGTTGCATCAAATTTTGCAAAGTTTGTTTCTTTTGCAAGTGCTACAGCTTCTTCGACACTGTATACTTTTGTGCTATCAATTTTCTCAAGTGCAGCACGTAGTTGTTTGCTTTTTTTAGCCATTTTTAAATTTCTCCTTGTAATGTGGTCATATCGATTTTCATCTCCCACGTCACTTATCAATTATGATGAAGTCTTGCGGGCCTGGGCTTACAGATTAGTCTGTAACAGTGAATCCCATAGAACGAGCAGTTCCTTCAATCATACGCATAGCAGCATCAATATCTGCTGCGTTCAAATCTGGCATTTTGGTTTCAGCGATTTCTTTAATTTGTGCACGTGTTACTGAAGCAACTTTTGTGGTATTTGGTGTACCAGAACCTTTGTCAACACCGGCAGCTTTTTTCAATAGTACCGCAGCTGGTGGTGTTTTCGTGATGAAAGTGAATGATTTATCTTCATAAACAGAGATAACAACTGGGATAATCATCCCCGCCTGATCTGCAGTACGTGCGTTAAACTCTTTTGTGAAGCCCATAATATTAATTCCTGCTTGACCTAAGGCTGGACCAACTGGTGGTGCTGGAGTAGCTTTACCGGCAGGGATTTGAAGTTTTACAAGTTTTTCGACTTTTTTAGCCATTTTTAAAATCCTCCTATTGTGGTTCTCTCGGCAATTGATAGTTTTTTGCCTCCCACAAGCATGTGAATATCACACACCCATTTATTCTACACTATTTTTTTTGATATTTCAAGTTTACAAACCCACTTTTTTCTATTAAAATAAGAGTATGACTTTCTTGAAACTTATTTCCGTTCTCTTTTTACCCTTAAGCTTGGGATTAGCTATTGTTTTGATAAACTTATTTAAGCTCAAACGCTTTAAAATACACACGGTTGATCTGTTCTTTCCTTTTCTGGCGATTTCTTTTTATATTGTCAGCGATCACACCTTTTACCATAGCTTACTTCCTCTTCTTACTCTCATTTTGGCAATCATCCTCATCAGTGTAAGTCTCTTTTTTATACGCAACAAAAAAAGCTTTCCTTACCCTCAGATTTTTAAAATCTTTTGGCGGATCAGCTTTGTGATGACTCTTGCCCTGTATTTGGCACTGGTCTTTTATATCTTCATTTTTGCCTAGTCTTAAGACTAGGCTTTTAATCTCTTTATGAGAAACAATGGAGATAGGAGTAGTCTTTTCCCCTACCTCTCACTTTACTCATGAATCTCTAAGGGGAGCCCGTCTGGATCGAAGAAGAAGGCCATGGGTTTGCCATTAAAATCATCTAATCTCAAGTCTTCGTGCTTTATCCCTAGTTGATCAAACGCCTTTAGGCAAGTGCGAACATCGTCTACCTTGAACGCAAGATGACGAAGTCCTTGATGCTCTGGTTGAGGTAAGGCAGGTCTCTGTGGAGCATTAGGTTTGATGAAAATTTCCAAGGTCACCTCTCCTTTTTTGACATTAAAAAGGATATCATCTTTCTCTGGTCGGACATGTTCCTCCAAAAGTTCAAAGCCCAGTTTATCAATATAGAAATCCTTGGTTGCTCTATAATCACTTCCAATAATCGCAATGTGATGCAGTTTATCTAGTCTCATAATTGTTGACCTTCTAAAACCTTTCTGGGTTTAGTTCCTTCAGCTGGACCGATAATTCCTGCTGCTTCTAGTTCCTCTATAAGACGAGTGGCTCTGTTAAATCCAACAGATAGACGGCGCTGAAGCATGGAGGCACTCGCTTTTTGGGTCTCAATAACCAAAGACTTGGCTTGTTCAAAAAGAGGATCAGCGGCGTTGTTAGTGGCATCGTTTTCAAGATCACTTTCAGAAATATCTCCAGGTTCAAAGCTCTCGTCATAATCTGCTTCTGCCTGATCCTTGATAAAGGTAACGATTCTTTCAACATCGTCATCTGAAATGAACGAGCCTTGCAGACGGATCGGATGGTTTTCATCAATGGGTTTGAAAAGCATATCGCCTCTGCCTAGAAGTTTTTCTGCGCCATTTTCATCCAAAATAGTCCGACTATCAGTACCACTAGATACAGCAAAAGCAATTCGACTAGGCACATTAGCCTTGATAAGCCCACTAATGACATTAACTGAGGGTCTTTGAGTGGCTAAAATCATATGGATTCCTGCGGCACGTGCTTTTTGCCCGATACGGATAATTGATTCTTCAACTTCTTTACTTGCTACCATCATCAAATCTGCTAACTCATCTACAATAACAACAATTAAGGGAAGGGGAACCTGCTTTTCCTCAGAATCCTTATTCCATTCTGAGACCTTGGCATTATAGCCAGCAATATGACGCACACCAAAACGGCTGAAAAGTTCATAGCGTTTTTCCATCTCATCTACAACTTTTTGCAAGGCACGGCTAGCCTTTCTTGGATTAGTTACGACAGGAATCAGCAGATGGGGGATATCATTATAGACAGATAATTCTACCATCTTGGGGTCTATCATCATGAACTTAACTTGATCGGGGCTTGCTTTCATTAGGATACTTGCAATAATCCCATTAACAGCAACTGATTTTCCTGAGCCAGTTGAACCAGCCACTAAGATATGTGGCATGCGGGTCAAATCAAAGGTTTTGACGCTACCATTGACAGCTTTACCCAATGGAATTTCCAAGAGATTATCTGCATTGGTCTGAGACTGCTCCCATAACTCTCGAAAACCGACAGTAGCAATTTCCGAATTTGGCACTTCAATACCAATAAGGGATTTGCCAGGAATCGGAGCTTCAATGCGGACATCTTTTGCGGCTAAGGCTAAGGCTAAATCATCTGATAGATTGGCGATACGACTTACACGGACGCCTGTTGCAGGCTTTATTTCGTATTTAGTTACTGAAGGGCCAATTTCAGCACGTTCCACTGTCGCTTTGATTCCGAAGCTTTCAAAAGCGGTCTCTAACTTGCGGATACTACCATGGACAATTTTCTTTTCGCCACGCTGATCCTTGGACTTGATAGGAGCTAAGAGGCTCATGTTGGGCAAGCGATATTGGAGCCGACTCTTTAGGTTAGATTGAATTGCTTTTTCATCATCTGACTTTTCCTCAAAAGACTGAGAACCCTGTGGTTTGTTGAGATTTTCTGTCCTAGAGTCGGATTGCTCAGGAGCTGTTTTTGGAGTAATCTGTTCCACTTTTTCAAAGATGATTGGTATCTGAGCTAAGGCCTCATCATCCAAAGCATCCTCTTTAGCATTCTCTTTCTTTTTTTCTTCTTGCTGATTTTTTTCAGCCTCCTTAGCCTCTCGTTTTTTCTCATTTTTATCCAACCAAGCCTGAAGTTTCCCCCAGAGTGTGATAAAAGCATTGGCTAAGTCATAAATCGTCCAACGGCTCATCATAAGACCACCACTAAAAATCATCATAACAGAGACGATATAAGCACCGATATTAGCCAAGAGGGTTGAAATAACCTTATGAAGGAGGCCACCTAAGAGACCACCGCCCACAAAATACGTCACCTTTCCAGCAAATAAGTCTCTTATGATATGTTCCAAACTGGTTGACAAAGC
>DIXV01000098.1:5057-16275 GCA_002436115.1 Streptococcus sp. UBA6071
GTCTCTTATGATACGTTCCAAACTGGTTGACAAAGCGTCTACATTGGGGTTTTCAGAGGCAAAAAAGGCATGAAAACCTAAAGCCAGACCAAGAAAAAGCAACAGAAAACCTAAGAAAAGGTGACGATTTTTCCTCAACCACTTAAATCCAAAAAGATAGAAAATCGTTGCAAAAATAGCAAGATAGGCTAGACTCCCTACAAAAAAGCGACTTGCATTATAAAAAAACATCCCTAGCATGCCCCAACGAGCTGCTGCAAACAGCAAGAAGAGACTCGTAACAGAACTGATAATGAGCCGCTTGATAGCTGCTTGCCTTGCCAATTCTGCCTTACTTGGTCTTCGGGTTGTCTTACCTTTCTTAGTCTTAGTCGTTTTTTTTTGTACCATAGTATCTCACTTTCTCTTTAATTGGCTTTTCACTCGCAAAGACCTAAATCTTTTTTAACAGGTTTCCGAAGCCTCGAAATATCAGAACTTCTTTTTGGGATGTCGATCAACAATAGCTTGATGAAGGGCTAAGGTCTCTTTTCCTTTTGCAGTCAAACCATAGACACGTGCGCTAAAGAAAGCTGCTAATTCTTCTTCTGTGACAGTTTCTTTCAAAACTAGGTCTAATTCTGAACGTTTTAGTTTAGATAGTCCTGTTATCCCTTTACTTTTCAGTAGTGTTTTTTTATGCGACGATGTTATAAGGGTTAGCGAGCCAAATGCCGTCTCAAGGTAGATATAGCTCTTGTCTAGTAAAGACTCTAGATGTTTTTTTCCGTTAATGCCATAGGTAAACTCCAAATACTTTGGAAAAACGCTCTCAGTTGTAAAGGTCCCAAAAGCGACTCGCCAAAGCAAGATAATATCACCCGCCAAAAGATTATCATCTAAACTTTCCATGTTTCTTCTTGGCACTGGTTTGAGATGGCTATCGTCCTCTTCTAAATGGCGTTCGCTTGAAATATAAGGCTGATTAGGGTAGGTGGCGTAAAGTTCTTTGATTTTCTTAGTCATGAATTCCTCTTATAATCTTTTGATAAGATTTGCTCCTTAATTATAACACAGTTATAATTTTCAAGACAAACCATATCGTTGTTTTCTTTTACTTTCGTTGATTTCTTCTTGGTCACTCAAACGATTTATGATAGAATAAAAAGACATCCACTTATCTTAGGAAGGTCCTATCATGAAAAAATTATTACTCTTAGGCTTGTTTAGCAGTCTTCTTCTCACTGCTTGCACCGATTCACAAAATGAAGATACTACCGCTAATAGCACTAATGATACCAGCCAATCAGCTTCAAAAAACACGGAAGAGACGAACGAATATTTGACCTCACCAACTTCTCGCTTCCCTCAATTGAATACAGAGGTTACAGAAGATGAGGCTCAGGTTATCCTTCATACAAGTGAAGGGGATATGACACTTAAACTTTTTCCAACACTTGCTCCCTTAGCAGTTGAAAACTTCCTAAGATTAAGCAAAGAAGACTACTATAAGGATGTGACTTTCCATCGTATCATCACTGATTTTATGATCCAATCAGGTGATCCTGAAGGCACTGGGAAGGGAGGAGAATCTATCTGGTCTGGTGAAGATGATAGCATTGACTCAGGAAATGGATTTGCAAATGAAATCACCCCTTATCTTTTCAATATACGAGGAGCCTTAGCGATGGCTAATGCAGGGCCTGACACTAATGGAAGCCAATTTTTCATCAATCAAAACACCAACGATCAATCCGAATTGCTAAACCCTGACTCTTATCCCGAAGCAATCATCGAAGCTTATAAAAATGGCGGAAACCCTAACTTGGATGGTGATTATACCGTCTTTGGTCAGGTAATTTCCGGTATGGATGTTGTTGACAAAATTGCTTCTGCTAAAACCGATGCCAACGACAAACCAGTTACCGAGATCACAATAACTAGCATTGAGATCGTTAAAGATTATAAGTTTGATTAAGAAAGACGGCTTTGCTCTTAAAATGGGGCTAGGATAAAACGACACTCCGACATGCAAACAGCAAGGATATCACGAAAAGAACCTCTTATAATGGACAGTATAAAACGTAAGCCATACTGTTCCTATAAGAAGGTTCTTTTCAAAACCATTGTTTTCCTTGCTCAGTGGTCTCTTAGTCCACTCTCTTATCAATTGAAAGAAAAACAGCTTAAGACTAGTCCATCAACTCTTGGACAGGTTTGAAGATAATTCGTTCAATGTCTGCAAGATAGATAGATAGATAATTGTTGTTGCTTATTTAGATAATCTGCTAAGATTGGAGTCGCTTGGATTTTCTCACCTAATTCCTGCATCTGCTTCTGCTTTTCCTGATCAGGTGATTGACCACTTTGGAAAAGTGCCTGCAAGTCTTGTTGAAAAGTAAGGTATTTTTGGAATGTTTCAAAAGCTGCTTTATCATGTTCAAGCGTCTCTTTGGCCTCTACAACAGCCTGATATTCAGGTAGTTGTCGGAGTGCTCTCTCTAAATTATTTGCTAAATCATAGATTGTATTAGACATAAGGTCTCCTTCTAATCAAGAACCACTTGATAGCCAGTAGCCTGCTCAATAATTGTCTGTGCACGCAACTGATCCTCACGGTTCTTAAACGTTATTTGTAAAATACCATGTATGTCTTCACGGTTTTCTTCGTTGATCCGAATATTCATAACGGATGTCCCTCGTAAGAGTTCCATAATCTTGAGGATTTCATCTTCCTCGTCTGGAATATTAACAAAGATATCGTAAAAAGAGTCAATCCCCCCACGCTTATGGATTTCCATTTCTTTTCGGGTTTGGCTCCCTTTTTCGAAGAAAGTCCATAAAGCCTCTTCATCTCCTTTTTGGATAATGGCAACTACCTCATCTAGGCGATGTTTAAAATCTTCAACCCGTTCTGAGACGGCAGAGCGATTAGTCAGTAAAATGCTAGTCCACATGCCTGGTTCTGATTCGGCAATCCTTGTCATATCTCTAAAACCACCTGCTGCTAGGTACTGGGTCATGCTGTGTTCTTCCTTATAGTCACCAGCTTGTAAGATTAAACTAGTCGCAAGAACATGAGGAAAATGGCTCACCTGACTCGTCACTTGATCGTGCTCTCTAGCATCCATCTCAGTAAAACGAACATGGAGTCCTGAGAGAAGATTTTTGAGGTCCACCAGTGTGTCTTTGGTTGTCAAATAAGACGGTGTTAGGATATAGTAGGCATTTTCAAAAAGATTGACATCCGCAGCGACAGCACCAGACTTATGACTCCCTGCCATAGGATGACTCCCCACGAAACGAACAGGTTTGCCTGCTAAATGCTTCTCAGCTGCTTGAACAATCTCCAACTTGGTCGAACCGGCGTCTGTAATTAAAACATCTTGCTTTAATTGGAGTTGACTCAGTTGGGCTAAAAAATCAATCGTTTGTTTAATAGGGACTGCCAAGATAATAACATCCGCTTGGCAAGCAAACTCTAAAAAATCATCTGTTGCTTGATCAACAATGCCTTTCTCAAGAGCAACTTGTCGAGAAAACTCTCCTCGATTATAGCCTAAAATACGATAGGTAGGATGGTCTCGTTTAATACCAAGGGCTACGGAAGAACCGATTAAGCCAAGACCTGCAATATAAATTGTTTTTGTCATAAGTCTCTAAAAATTCTTCACATAATCTGTATGAGCTGCGATAGCTATTTTAAGTTCCTCTAAATTGTCCGATGAGAACTTATCCAAGACCTCACTCGCAAGAATCGTGGCTACAACGGACTCCATAACTACAGCCGCCGCCGGAACTGCTGTTGGATCCGAGCGTTCTACAGTTGCTTTGTACGGTTCATGCGTAGAAATATCCACGCTCATCAACGGTTTATAAAGAGTTGGGATAGGTTTCATCACCCCACGGACAACGATTGGCTCACCATTGGTCATCCCTCCTTCAAAACCACCAAGATTGTTGGTACGACGCGTATAGCCCTCTTGCTCATTCCAAAGAATCTCATCCATCACCTGACTACCTTTAAGAGAACCAGCTTTAAAGCCAACACCAAACTCTACCCCTTTAAAGGCATTAATAGAAACCACTCCTTGGGCGATTTTGGCATCTAATTTTTTGTCCCACTGAACAAAAGAACCTAAGCCTACTGGTACACCACCAACCACGCATTCAATGACGCCGCCAAGTGTATCCCCGTCCTTCTTGATTTGGTCAATATAAGCCTTGATCTCATCTTCGTACGCTGGATTTACGATAGAAACATCTGATTGCTTGGCCAATTCTTTAATCTGATGAACTGTTAAACCATCTGGCAGGTCAATTGTAATGCCACCAAAAGTGACCACATGGCTTGCGATGTCAACACCAATCTCTTCCAATAGACGTTTTGCAATAGCCCCTACAGCTACACGCATCGTTGTTTCACGGGCAGATGAGCGCTCCAAAGAATTGCGTAAATCTGAAAAACGATACTTCATGCCACCCACTAAATCAGCGTGTCCTGGACGAGGCTTGGTAATTTTACGCACGCTTTTTTTCTTCTCATCAATATTCTCTACGCTCATAATGTCCAACCACTTTTGATGATCACGATTAGTCACTGTTAAAGTAATCGGCCCGCCCATAGTAAGACCGTGGCGAACACCTGACGTAATCTCAACTTGGTCGCTTTCGATTTTCATACGTCCCCCTCGGCCATAGCCTCCTTGACGACGTTTTAGTTCTTTATTGATGTCAGCAGCCGTTAGAGGGAGACCCGCTGGGACACCTTCGACAATAGCTGTCAGACAAGGGCCGTGAGATTCTCCGGCAGTTAAATATCTCATTTATTTCTCCAAATATAATTTCATTTCTTCTAAAGGAATTTGATTGATCCTCGCCTTGCCAAGTTCTGGCACGATAACCGTCTTGATGGTTTTTCCCCGTGTCTTCTTATCATGAACGAGAGCTTGATAGAGGGCTTTCTCATCCCAGGGGTCATGCCTAATCGGCAAGCCAAATTTTTGACACATTTTGGAAATTTCTTCTGTTAGTCCTCTTGCCATCAAGCCTTTCTTTTCTGCCACACGTGATAGCTGTACCATGCCGATAGCAACTGCCTCTCCATGCATGACATTGCCGTAGCCTGCCGTCTGTTCAATCGCATGACCGATGGTGTGTCCAAAATTTAGATAAAGGCGCTTGCCATTATCAAATTCATCTTCTACCACATGTTTGCGCTTAGATTCACAAGAATGGTAAATAATTGACTCTGCATGATCTAAAATCTCATCTGGACCAGACATCTCTGTCAATTCTTGCCATAGTTCCACATCATCAATTAAACCATACTTAATGACTTCGCCCATTCCTTCAATCAATTCTCTTCGACCTAAGGTTGACAGAACATCTGGATCTATCAAAACACCTTTGGGTTGGGTAATGGTACCTACCATATTCTTAGCAAAGGGAGTATTTACTCCTGTCTTACCTCCGATTGAAGAATCTACCTGAGCTGTTAAACTGGTTGGGATCTGTAAAAAAGGAAGACCACGCATGTAGGTCGAAGCAACAAATCCAGCCAAATCACCAACGACACCACCACCCAAGGCAACAATACCGTCTGAGCGGGTTAGTCCAAATGCGACCAAAAAGGCATAAGCCTCCGTTACGGTTGTCAGATTTTTTTGAGCTTCCCCCTCTAAAAATTCAAAAACAGCCACCTCAAAGCCAGCATCTTCAAAACTCTTCTTGACTCTTTCCGCATAAAGCTCACCAACCTGACTATCTGTAATAATTGCGACCTTCTGAGCTTGCCATAAGGTTGAAGCCCATTGACCAGATGTGGATAAGCACCCTTTATCAATGATAATATCGTAGGGATGATTAGAAAGATTAATTGTTACTTTTTTCATCTATAACCTCCTGTCGTGCCCATAAGCTAGACACCAAACTTATAAAAGGAGCAAGTATTTTTTCAATACAAGCACTTCACATTCTCAGAGAGTCATCTCACTTAAACTGTCCATGGTAAGAGAGGACCTAAGTCATGTATTTTTCCTGTAAGGCCTGCCAGATATAATCGGTTGGCATTGGTTTTTCTGTCCAAAGTTCAAAGGCCTTAGCAGCTTGGAACAAGAGCATCCCTAAACCATTAGTTGTTTCTAACCCCTTGCGGCGTGCATAAGCTAAAAAGGGGGTCTCAAATGGTTGATAGATGACATCTGCCACACGTAAGTCTTTTTGAAGCCTCGTCTCCTCCGAAATAATCATGGAACTGCCATCCATCCCTACGCTAGTAGCATTAACCAAAAGGTCGGCTTCCGTAATTTTTTCCTGAATGAGATCTTGGTTTTCGATAGGAAATACCTCAATAGGCACCCCAGTTTGTTGAATATACCTATTGGCATGTCTAATTGTTTCTGATAAAAATGGTGTCTGATTAAAAATAGTGATTTTTTTAGCTCCATTGAGCGCTGCCTGCACAATAATCGCTGTTGCAGCACCTCCACCTCCAAGGATAGTCATGGTTTTTCCTTTGATGCTAAAATCTCCTAGGGCTTTAAAAAAGCCATAACCATCTGTATTATAGCCGATTAGTCGACCGCCTTGATTAACGACCGTATTGACAGCACCAATCAAAGCGGCTGCTTCATCCAAGTCGTCCAAATAAGGAATGACGGCTTGTTTGTAGGGCATAGATAAGTTAATCCCAAACATATCGTAACGTTTAATATTTGCAACAGTTTCAGGTAAATCTTCCAAACCGATGTCCCAAGCTAAAAATACCCCATTAACCCCTGTTGCTTCAAAAGCCATATTATGGATAAAAGGAGAGATGCTGTGTTTAATTGGCGTAGCAACGACGGCCGCCAATCGGGTGTACCCATCAATCTTCATTTAAGACCTCCCGTATTTTAGTCATGTCTTTTAAACTAATCTGTCCAGGAGCACTCGGTTGGTCCAAACTAGCAAAACTCCAGCAAGACCCTGTTAAACCCGATGACAGACGACTGACTTTGCCAAGTTTCCCCATAGACATGGTTGCAAAAGATTGTTCGGGACTAAGCGTTTTAAATCCCCGAGTATAGTTCATTAAATCTAATACATCCTGCTCATTATGGGGTGTAACGGCGACTTTAACGACTTTCGGAGCAAAAGCAGTTAGTTCCGATAAAATCTCCATTAAGTTTTCAGGCGTCTCATCAAAATTATGGTAACTTAGGACCAGATTAGGGAATTCTAAAAGTTGATCAAAAACACCTGTATGGGAATAATATTCAAAGTCAATATAGTCTGGTTGATATAGATGATCCACTTCCTTGATTAAATCCACATATTCTTGATCCGACAGTTCAATAAAGCCACCCTCTTTAACTGTGCGTAAAGTAAAAATAACTTCACGGCCAACAAATTTTTCAAAAATAGCTGGTGCAACACGCAGAATTTCCTCCTTAGGAAGGCAGTCTGCCCGCCACTCAATCAGATCTGCTTCTGCAAACCGATTGACTTCCAATTGTTCTACTTCCTCAAGCGAGGAAGGCATAATAGATACTACAATTTTCATTTGTCTATCCTAATAGTAACTACCTTTAAGTAATTACTGCTTTCGTCTTTTTTGTTAATCGCAAAATCTTTTGGCAGACGATAAATATCCTCATAATGATGAGGGCGTTTGTCAAAGCCTTTTTCAATCTCTTTTTGAAACTTTTCTAAACTTAGATTACTTGCATTTGTAGAGGCGACTAGCAAGCCGTTAGCCTTTAAAAGATTTAGACTTTCAGCCACCAGACGATGGTAATCTTTAGCCACAGAAAAGGTTTGTTTCTTGTTTCGAGAAAAACTAGGTGGATCAAGAATGATAAGATCATACTCTAGGCTATGGCGCTTGGCATACCTAAAATAATCAAACACATCCATGACAACAAAGCGATTCTGATCTAAAGAAAGACCATTCGCTCTAAAATGAGCCTCTGATAAGTCTCGACTACGTTTGGCTAAATCAACAGAGGTCGTTTCTAGCGCTCCTCCCATAGCTGCTGCTAGAGAAAAAGCAGCCGTGTAAGAAAACATATTAAGAACCGTTTTACCCGCAGCCAAACCATCAATTAAGCTTCCTCGAACCTCGTGCTGGTCTAAAAAAAGACCTGTCATCAACCCCTCATTAAGAAAGACTTGATAACGAACGCCATTTTCAGAGACCGTAAAGTGTTCTGGCGCTTCGGAACCATAGAGGTGTTGACTCTCTATCTCTGCTCCTCTAAAGCGTAGCTTCTCGTAAGCTCCCAAAATCTCAGGTATAGCTTTTTTGAAGGCTACAAGCAATTCTTCCCTTAGACTATAAAGAAAGGGATTGTACCAAGAAAAAACGGCATACCCTTGATAGAAATCAATCGTCAGCCCGCCTAATCCATCACCTTCTTGATTGAAAATCCGATAAGCTGTCGTTCCCTCGTCTTGGTGAAAAAACTGACGTTTATCCCAAGCTTCTTTAAACAAGGTCTCAAAATAGGCAGCATCAAGTGCAACTTGCTTACGACTAACAACCCAACCACAAGACCTGTGTTGCTGAGAAAGATAAGCCTGTGCCAAGAATTCTCCCCGATGGCTGACAAGAGAAACCCAGGAATCTTCTAAATCTTGTTCAGGAAAATCACGCTTTTCTAAGCGATTAATACCTTCTCGGATCTTCTTTTCCAAGAAGCGATTGACCATTATTTTTTTCATATGTTACATTATACCAAAAAAGCTAGAAATATTCTTAAAGTATAGGTCAAATTTAGCCTATTTTTGAAAATATGTTATAATCAAATAAGAGATTTTTAGAAAATTATTATATGTATTGAGGAAACATTTGTGAAAAAAGTATTACAATATCTATCTAGTATGCTAGGCACACGACTAGGATTCGTCCTAGCCTTGGTCAGTCTCTTATGGTTTAAAACATTAGTTGCTTACCTTACAGACTTTAGCTTAGATACAGATGGTTTTTTTCAGAATTTTATTGCGGTTGTTAATCCCATTTCAACCAGTTTATTTTTTATTGGGCTTGCTTTATACCTCCGACCGACAAAACTTTTTTATGCCAGCGCTAGTCTCCTTTATTTCATTCTTTTTGCTTGGCTTTTTTCAAATATTGCCTATTACCGAGAGTTTAGTGATTTTATCACGGTCAACACCATGTTAGCTTCTAGTAGTGTGTCAGCTGGATTAGGCGAGTCCTTTGTCAATCTTTTTAGATTTCAAGATATTATCTACTTTTTTGATTTCTTCCTCTTTGCTTTCTTGCTCTTCAAAAAGAGGGTACTCTTTGACAAACGACCTTTGAATCCCAGGGCTGGATTTGCCATAACAGCTCTATCAGTGATGCTTTTTTCAACCAATCTTTTCATGGCTGAAGTTGATCGACCAGAACTCTTAAGTCGAGGATTTTCAAACACTTATATCGTCAGAGGATTAGGCTTAAATGCCTTTTTAGCCTACAGCGCCAACCAAACCTACCGAACTAGTCAAGATCGAGCAGAAGCTAGTGAAACCGACTTAGAACCGGTTAAAACTTATGTCAATGAGCACTATGCCCAACCAAATGATGATTATTATGGTATTGCAAAAGGAAGAAATGTTATCTATATCCATTTGGAGAGTTTCCAGCAATTTTTAATTGATTATCAGTTACAAGTAGATGGTCAATCTTATGAGGTTACACCTTTTCTTAATTCCCTCTATCACTCTCAAGAAACCGTTGCTTTTTCAAATTTCTTTAATCAAGTGAAGGCGGGTAAAACCTCGGACTCTGAAACGCTTTTAGAAACTGGCTTATTCGGTTTATCGCAAGGCTCCTTCATGGTAACTTATGGGAGCACCAACACCCAAGCAGCCGCTCCTGACATTTTAGCACAGACACAAGGATATACTAGTGCTGTTTTTCATGGTAACTCTGCTGCTTTCTGGAACCGTAATCAAACGTACAAAAAATGGGGCTATAATTACTTCTTTGATGCTTCCTATTTCTCTGAGCAAACGTCAAACAATTCCTTCCAATATGGGCTCAATGATAAGGTCATGTTAAAAGATTCCATTAAGTACCTTGAACGGTTGCAACAACCATTCTACACAAAATACATCACGGTCTCCAACCATTATCCTTATACAACAAGCCTTGTTGGAAATGAGACTGGTTTTCCACTTGCTAAAACGGAAGACGATACCATTAACGGTTACTTTGCTACTGCCAACTACCTTGATTCCTCGGTTGAAGCCTTCTTTAATTATTTAAAGGCCAGTGGTTTGTATGACAATTCCATCATCGTCTTATATGGTGATCACTATGGCATTTCAAACTCTCGTAATCCCAATCTCGCTGAGTTGATTGGCAAGGATTCTGAAACATGGACTTCCTATGATAACGCAATGCTCCAACGTGTCCCCTATATGGTTGTGGTTCCAGGCATGACTAACGGTCGTGTGATTGATACCTACTCTGGTCAGGTTGATGCACTTCCTACACTTCTTCACCTCTTGGGTGAGGATTCCAGCAAATACCTCCAAGTCGGACAAGATATGCTCTCTTCAGAGCATGATCAAGTTGTTGCCCTCAGAACAGATGGATACTTTATCACACCCAAATACACGAGTTACGGTGGGCGAGTTTACTATACCGATACTGGGATTGAAATCACTAATCCTGACGAAACAACAGCAGCTGAAATTCAAGTTGCCAGAGAGTCCGCAGCGCTTCAACTAAAAACCAGTGATGCCATTCAAACAGGAGATCTTCTACGCTTTTATAAGGAAAGCGGCTTAAAACCCATCAATATCGATGCGTTTTCCTATAAAGATTCCTACGAAGCAGAAAAAGCCATTGAAAAAGATTTGGGAGATGCGTCAACCAGTCTCTTTAGTCAAAGAAACAACCAATCAACTGTTGAGCTCTTTAAAGCTCCTAGTTACCAAGACTTGCATGGCAGTTTAACCCCATCATCTACAAGTTCTTCAAGTACTAGTAAGGATTAACCAAAGAGGAATACTTAGCTGCTTATAAAAATAAGCAACTAGGTGCCTCTTTTTCTTATGGTAAAGAGATTGGGGTATAGTTTTTAGCTAATCTTTAGATAGAAAATAGCTATTACCTAATAGGTCTTATTTATGTTATGATAGTTTTATTATCTTTAATATAGGAGAAAATATGGACAATCATAATTTTGACAGTGAAGGAACCTTTAATCGCAAAATGACTAGCCGCCATCTCCAGATGCTCTCT
>DIXV01000098.1:16523-28757 GCA_002436115.1 Streptococcus sp. UBA6071
CCCTTCGGAGCTGTCTTTTCTTATCTCTTTGGTGCTATTGTTGTCTTCTTGGTTATGTTTTCCTTGGGGGAACTAGCAGTTGCAATGCCTGTGACAGGTTCTTTCCACACCTATGCCACCAAGTTTATCAGTCCAGGAACGGGTTTTACAGTGGCATGGTTATATTGGCTGTGCTGGGTCGTTGCATTAGCATCTCAATTCTTAGGTGCTGCTATGTTAATGAGTCGTTGGTTTCCAAATGTTCCCAGCTGGATTTTCGCAACCGTGTTTGCCATCTTAATTTTCGCTCTGAATACCCTAAGTGTTGGTTGGTTTGCTGAAACAGAATATTACTTTTCGAGCATTAAGGTCTACGCTATCCTTGCCTTTATTATCTTGGGCTTATGTGCTATTTTTGGTCTATTGCCTATTGAAGGTTATTCTAGGGCTCCTCTCTTTTCTAATCTAACGGCCAATGGCCTGTTTCCTAATGGTTGGATAGGTGTCATCTCCGTTATGCTAGCAGTTAACTATGCCTTTTCTGGCGTTGAAATGATTGGCATTGCAGCAGGTGAAACCGATAATCCCAAGAAAGCCGTCCCAGCAGCAATTAAGTCAACTATTGGACTATTAACGGTTTTCTTTGTCCTGACCATGGTCGTTCTAGCCTCTCTCCTTCCTATGGACGAAGCTGGTGTCACGGAAGCTCCTTTTGTTCTCGTTTTCGATAAAATGGGGATTCCCTTTGCAGCTGACATCATGAACTTTATTATCTTAACAGCTATTCTATCAGCATCAAATTCTGGTCTTTATGCATCCAGTCGCATGTTATGGTCTTTAGCAAATGAAGGGATGATTAGTAAAAAAGTTGTTAAAATCAATAAGTATGGTGTCCCTATGCGGGCAATGCTCCTTTCAATGATTGGTATTGTCTTTGCTCTTTTCTCAAGTATCTACGCTGAAGATACGGTCTTTTTAGCCTTGGTTTCTATTGCTGGTTTTGCAGTGGTTGTTGTCTGGTTATCCATCCCTATTGCTCAAATTAATTTTAGGAAAAGATGGCTCAAAGAACACTCTGAAAATGAGCTGAGTTATAAAACACCATTTAACCCTATCCTACCTTATATAACCATTACTCTCCTTGGTCTTTCTGTTATTGGAATTGCCTGGGATAGTTCACAACAGCCTGGACTTTACTTTGGTGTTCCTTTTGTGATTGTTTGCTATCTCTACTACTACCTACGCTATAAAAAATTCTAAGGAGTTACTTATGGGACGTTTTAAAGAAGCACTAAACGAAGAAGTGCTCATTCTACATGGAGCCTTAGGTACTGAATTGGAGTTCAAAGGGTATGATGTCTCTGGGAAACTTTGGTCAGCCAAATACCTCTTAGAAGAACCAACGGTGATTCAAGAAATCCATGAAACTTACTTAACCTCTGGTGCTGATCTAATCACTACCTCTAGCTATCAAGCAACTTTGCCTGGTCTTCAAGAAAGAGGCCTATCTCCTGAAAAGGCAGAGGAAATTATTCGCTTGACCGTCACATTAGCCAAAAATGCAAGATATCGAGTTTGGCAAACACTATCAGAAGAAGAAAAAAAGAGGCGAATTTACCCTCTCATTAGTGGCGATGTCGGTCCCTACGCTGCCTACTTAGCCGATGGTTCAGAGTATACCGGAGATTACGGTGATATCAGCAAAGAAGAGCTCAAGGCTTTTCACCGCCCAAGGATTCGCTTTTTAGTGGAGGAAGGCATTGATTTACTAGCCATAGAAACGATTCCAAATGGCTTGGAAGCCGAAGCAATCTTAGAGCTTCTAAAACAAGAATTCTCTGATGTGGAAGCTTATATGAGTTTCACCGCCCAAAATGACCAAACCATCTCAGATGGGACTCCAATTGAAACCCTTGCTCAGTTAATTCATCAGAGCCAGCAAGTCTTGGCTCTAGGAATAAACTGTAGTTCTCCAACAATCTATTCTGAGTTTTTGAAACGAATTGCCAGTGTTACAAATAAACCCCTAGTGACCTACCCTAATTCAGGAGAAGTCTATGATGGCCTCCATCAACGTTGGACATCAGGAGGTGACAAGAAGCATGACCTCTTAGAGAACACTTTACTGTGGCGTGAACTCGGCGCTAAAGTCGTCGGCGGTTGCTGTCGAACAAGGCCCAATGATATTAGAATCTTATCCAAAGGTTTGACCTCTTATCCCACTCCTAAGTCAAGCATCTAAATTAAAAAGAAATGCATGACCCTTTTCACGCAGAAAATAGACTAGCCTTAACCATCTTTGATTTGGGGCTAGTCTATTTTTTCATGATTTCGTATATTTTTATTGGTTTTGGCGTAAGTTTGACAGGGTTTCCTTAAAGATTTCAGGCAAGGGAGCTGTAAAACTCATCCCCTCTCCCGTTCTTGGATGGGTAAAACCAAGTGTCTGGGCATGAAGAAACTGCCCTTTTCCTGATAAGGTTTTTTTAGGTCCATAGACAGGATCTCCTGCCACAGGATGACCAATATAAGCCATATGAACACGGATTTGATGGGTGCGTCCTGTCTCCAAGGTCAGTTCAATCAAACTATAATCATCAAAGCGTTCCAAGACACGAAAATGTGTTAAAGCTGGCTTTCCCTTAGCGGTTACAGCTTGTTTTTTGCGATCCTTCTCCGAGCGACCAATCGGCGCTTCAATAATGCCTCGTTCTTTAGGCAGGTTACCATGGACAAGTGCTAGGTATTTCCTCAGAGATTTTTTAGCCTTAAGCTCATCAGCCATGGCAAGATGGGCCGTGTCGTTTTTAGCCACCATGAGTAAGCCCGAGGTATCCTTGTCAATTCGATGGACAATTCCTGGACGAACGACCCCATTAATCGTAGATAAATCCTTGATATGGTAGGCAAGAGCATTAACCAAAGTCCCTTGACTATGACCAGCTGATGGGTGAACGACCATCCCTTGAGCCTTATTGACCACAACCACATCTTGATCTTGATAGATAATATCAAGGGGAAGATTTTCTGCAATGTAAGTCACTTCTTCTACCTTGGGCAATTCAAAATGAATACGATCTCCCATTTGAACTGCATATTTTGGTTTTTTTAATTGCTCATTAACCCGTACCTGGCCTGTTCGTATTTGCGCATTTGCTAGGCCTCGAGAAAGCTCGGTCTCTTCTGATAAGAACTTGTCTAAACGTTGGCCTGCCTTCTTAACGATTAATTCCATTTTTTTCTTCTTTCACTAAATAGATGAATAGTAGAATAACTCCAATAGTCAAACAGGAATCAGCTACATTAAAAACAGCAAACTCAATAAATTCCGTCTGGAACATGTCAATGACATAGCCTAAACGCAACCGGTCAATAAAGTTTCCCAAACCACCTGAAATAATTAAGGTTAAGGCTATTATCAGCCATCTATCTCCCTGAAAATGTTTCAGGAGATACCAAATAGCTCCTCCAATAATGACCACTGTTATGAGGATGAAGAATACTTGTTGGTTTTGTAGGATAGAAAAAGCCGCTCCATAATTTCTAAGATAGGTTAAACTCAAGATATTTGGGATAAAAGAATGACTCTCGCCCAATTTGATATGACTGACCGTATAATATTTCACCCATTGATCAAGTCCAATTAAAAGTAAAATGCTCAACGGTGTTAAAAATTTACGCATTACGACTTGTTCCTCTTCTTATCAAAATAATGTAACATGACTCTTACAAATTTCTCTGCCACTTGACTCAGTTCCTGATTTTGCCTTTTGACATACACCATGCGATTGGCTTGGCCATCATTAACAGGAATGACGGTAATGCCATGGACACTTTGACTATCTAAAAAGCCTGAACCTGTCGCATAAGCATCTGTTCGCTCTAAGATACCATTAAGTGTTGCACGATCGGTTACGTTAAAGGTCTTCGATGCGTTACTGGTATCAAAAAAGTTTTCCGAGTAATAAAGGTATTCTTCTTTTTCTTGGGTAAAACGAACGGTCGGCAATCCTTCCAAGTCTGCTAATTCTAATTGCTCTTTTTGGGCAAGTGGATGCCCTTTTCTAAGGTAAATATGTGTTTTAAAATCAATCATATCAACTACTTCAAGCCCTAATTTATGAAGCTTCTGGCCAATTCCTTTATGATTGCTGCTATTAATATAGATGATGCCAATTTCACTAAAGCCCTGGGAAACTTCATCTAAAATTTGAACAGTTGTTGACTCGAAAATCCTTAAATTTTTATGCTCAGAATAGGTTTCTGAAAAAGCTACCATCAGAGGGGGCAAAAAATCATAATGCTGGCTAGAGACGGAAAATTCTTCCTTTTCGTCTTCAGATTGCAAATATTGGTTCTCGAAACTATCAAATCCTTTGACTAGATTCAAGGCTTTTTCATAAAAGTCCATGCCACGCCGCGTTAAAACAGTTCCAGAACTTGTCCGGTTAAAAATTTTAAATCCCAATTCCGTTTCCAAATCACGAACTGAAATGGACAAGCTTGGTTGACTGACAAACATTTTTTCAGCTGCTTCTCGGAAAGTTCCACTGTTGGCAATAGCAACCACATATCTTAATTGTTGAATATTCATCTCTACCTCTAATTATATTTCACCATTATACCAAAAAAATCCTCTAAGAGCTATCTGAACACCGCTTGTCAGAGGAAAAGAAATACATTCGACTCTCATACCTAAGGAAGGAGCTCTTGCTTTATTCTTTTTGACAGACTTTAAAACGTTAACGCTTTAGACGACACATGGCTTTAATAGTACGTGGTGAAAATAGGATTAAGATGGGGTAAATCTCCAAACGACCTGCTAACATAGAAAGCGACAATATAAAGGTGCTCACATCGGAGTAGGCAGAAAAGTTGGATTCAGGACCCACCTGTCCCAAACCGGGACCTATATTATTGAAGGTCGCTGCTGTAGCAGAAAAAGCTGTCATTAGATCTCCAGATTCAAAACTAAGGCTAAAAAGGATTAAGATAAAACTGCCCATATAGATTAAAAGATAATGCCCCATACTGTTTTGAGTCTTTTTATCAACCATTTTCTTATTAAAATTAATCGCTACAACCCGTCTCGGTTGAGAAATTCTTCTCAATTCTGCAAAAATCATCTTGAAGTAGATAACCACCCGAGAAACTTTTAGTCCACCTGCAGTTGAGCCAGCACTCCCACCGATAAACATCAGGAGAAGGAGGAGAATCTGAGAAGGCAAGCCCCAGAGATTAAAGTTTGCTGTTGAATAACCTGTTGTTGTCATGAGGGAGGTTACGTTGAAAAATGCAATCCTCAAGGCATCAAAGAAGTCACCCGATCCCTTCCATAACCCAAGGAAGATAACGACGGTTGCTGCTAGCATAATAGCAAGATAACCCCTTAATTCTTCATCTTTCAGGATATTTTTGGCTAAACCAATTAACAGGATATAGTAGATATTAAAGTTGATTCCAAATAATAGCATACCTATGCCGATAATCCATTCGACCAGCTCTGGATTGTGATAAAGAGCAAAGCCCTCATTAGCAATCCCAAAACCACCTGTACCAGCTGTTCCAAATGAGAGGAGCATGCTATCAAAAAACGGAACACCGGCAAAACAGAGAACAAGAATTAAAACTGCTGTCATGCTCAAATAAATAATGTAAAGGATTCTAGCTGTTTGCCTAAGTTTTGAGACAATTTTACCAAAAACGGGGCCGGGTACTTCTGCTCGCATTAATTGGATGGTGTCTGACCCAGTTGTGGGCAGAATTGCTAAAGCAAAGACCAAGACGCCCATCCCACCAACTAAGTGGGTAAAGCTCCGCCAAAAGAGGGTAGAATGCGATAGGACAGAGAGATCTGTTAGAATACTTGACCCAGTTGTTGTAAACCCGCTAACGATTTCAAAGAAGGCATTGGTCATATTAGGGATCTCCCCAGTAATCACCAGAGGAAGAGCACCAAAGAATGACAAGAGACACCAAGCTAAAGCCACACAAAAGAGGGCTTCTCGTGCTATTAGTTTTAGATTTTCAGGAGGTTTAATCGTTAACAAATAACCTGCAAGAAAGAGTATCGCACTAACACCACCGTAGGCGATAAGCTGACGAAGCGGTTCTTTATAGACTAGGGCCACTATAAAGGGAAGGATGAGAAGCATAGCTTCCACCTGCATGATTTTACCAATAAAGTAACGGATTCGGGATCGTTTCATTTTAAGCCTCTAAAATATCATCAATATCGGATAATTGATCGTCTGAAGTCACTACAATAACACGATCATGCGCTTGAAGGGTATCTCGTCCACTCGGAAAAATCAGGTGTTGCTCTCGGACAATACTGACAATCAACAAATCTTTCCGAAGCCTAAGTTTTTCAAGAGGAATTTCGCAAACTTTTGACCCTCGTCTAATTCTGAACTGCAAGGCTTCCACCTGATTATCTGCCAGCCGATAAAGGGCTTCTACATTTGAACCCTGGGCATTCGCTCTAGAACGAATAAAGCGAATAATATCATTTGCAATTAATTGTTTAGGAGTGATGATAGATTTAATTTTAATGTCATTAAGAATCTTGAGAATCTTAATACGGTTCATCTTGGTAATTACTTTTTTAACACCAGATTTCTTGGCATAGATAGACATCACAAGATTTTCTTCATCAACACCTGTCAAAGAAACAAAAGCATCATAATTCAACAACCCTTCCTCGTCTAAAAGATTCGTATCTGTCCCGTCGCCTTGAATAATTGTTGCTTGTGGCCATTTAGCACTTAGCTCCTCACAACGCTTTGAGTTACTTTCGATAACTTTAGGAGAGATGTGTGCCTTGCATAATAAGTCTAACAAATAATGGGCAATCCGTCCGCCACCGACAATCATCGCTGATTTATGACGATACTCTTTATCAACCATAACTTGACGAAATTGATTCATGTCTTTAATAAAACCAGTCACATGGATGCGGTCCTCAGGCTTCAAATGGACATCTGCATTTGGAATAATAACCTCATCTCCGCGATGGATGATGCAGATGCGGACACTGCCAAATTTCGAACGGTATTCTGACAGGGGAATACCAAGTAGAGGGGATTCAGCCGTAATTTCAAATTCAACCAAGCTGACACGTCCCCCCATAAATGTTTCAACACTGAGTGCCGAAGGATACTTGATGATTGCTGCAATATCGCGTGCAGCAGAATAATCTGGATTAATGAGGACATCTATCCCTAAACTATCTCTGACAAAATCTAGTTGACTAGAATACTCTGGTTTGCGGACACGTGCAATCGTATGAGGAACCCCAATCTTTCCAGCCATGATAGCAGAAATCATATTGATTTCATCGGTTTCACTAGTTGCTATAAAAATATCTGCACTGTCAACACCTGCTTCCATTTGAACATCATACGAAGCAGCATTTCCTACTAAACCTGTAATATCATAGTTATCAAGCAACCGTTCCAAGACTTCTGCCTTCTTTTCAATCAGAACAACATCATGGTATTGGGTAGAAAGTTCCGCACAGAGTACTTCCCCGACTTTACCTCCACCAGCAACAACTATTTTCAAAATTTTTCCTCCATGGGATAATTTATCCCATTATAGCTATAACACAAAAAAGTTTTACAATATTAATCCACCTTCTTTTTAATCTTCTCTAAAATAAGCTTTTCTTCCTCGCTAAATTCATAAGTATCTAGTAAATCTGGGCGTCGTTCCAGTGTTTTTCGCAAACTTTCTTCTAAACGCCATAGTCGAATCTTTTCGTGGTGCCCACTCATCAGAACATCTGGAACGATCATCCCCCTAAAATCATAAGGGCGCGTGTACTGCGGATACTCTAAAAGTCCTGACGAAAAAGAATCGTCTTGATGGCTTACTTCCTTTCCAATAACCTCTGGAATCAAGCGAACAGTTGCATCCGCTATGGTCATAGCAGCTAGTTCTCCGCCAGTTAGAACGAAATCTCCAAGAGAAATCTCGTCTGTGACCACTGTTTTAATCCGCTCATCAACCCCTTCATAATGACCGCAGATAAAAATCAGCTCGTCTTCTTGAGCTAATTCCTTTGCGTAGGCTTGATTAAAGGTTCGTCCAGCAGGATCTAACAGGATAACACGAGGGTTTTTCGCCTTAATCTTGTTAATGGTATCAAAAATTGGCTGGGCTCTTAAAAGCATGCCCTGCCCTCCGCCATAAGGTTCATCATCTACATGCCGAGCTTTTTCAGCGTGATCACGGACATTATGGTAAGTAATCTCTAACAGTCCCTTTTCCTTGGCCTTACCGACAATAGAATGTTCCAAGGGAGCAAACATCTCCGGAAAAAGAGTTAAGATATCAATCTTCATCGTCCAATCCTTCCAAAAGTTCCACCATAATCCGACCTGTAGTTAGATCAATGTCTTGAACAACAGAAGGGATATAAGGAAGAAGCAAGTCCCGCTTACCTTTTCGTTGAACAACCCAGACATCATTAGCGCCTGGTTGTAGGATTTCCTTGATTTGACCAATCAAAACAGTCCCTTCGTAGACGTCTAAACCAATAATCTCATGGTAATAAAATTCACCGTCACTAAGATCTGCCAACTTTTCTTCAGCGATTTTTAAGGTGTAGCCCTTAAAAGCCTCCACTTCATTGATATGGTTAAAATCCTGAAACTTGACAATGTCAAAATTCTTCTGTTTGCGGTGGCTAGCAATTTCCAAGTCCCTAACAAACCTATCTGAGGGATCAAAAAGAGCTAAGGTGCTCCCTTTTTTATACCGCTCCTTCGCAAAATCTGTCACTGACAGAATTCTTAGTTCCCCTCGTAAACCTTGGGTATTGACAATTTTTCCAACTTTAAAATACTGCATCTAAACTCCATACCAATTTTCTATTGCCTTATTTTACCATGTTAAACTGAAATTCTCAATCACAAAAAGATACTTTTTTAGGCTTTTCCTCAGGGTGGCTAAGCTTAGAAGGCCTTCAGAACTAACGTAACACTCAAGATTCCCTTGAACACCTCAAGGTTATACTATTATCATAGAAAATATAAAGCCACAACAAGGGTTTAACAAGAAAAGTAGCGGTTTCCCACTACTTCTCATCAATTACGATTCTAACTTTTTTACCATCTGTGGGCACCGAATAAACAATGGTCCTTATGGCAGAGATAGTGCGTCCCTTACGACCGATTACACGGCCAATATCACTGGGATCAAGGGCGAGATGATATTCCAAAAATTCTGGAGTATCTTCGATTTTGATAGTTAGACTATCTGGTTGTGAAACTAAAGGTTTCACAATCGAAATTATTAGATTTTCAATCATATCCATAGGCTTTCAAACTTATTTTGAGTACTTGCTTTCGTGGAATTTTTTCATTACGCCAGCTTTTGACAAGATGTTACGTACCGTATCAGAAGGTTGAGCCCCTTTTGATAACCAGTCAAGCACACGGTCTTCCTTAAGGGTTACTTGATTTTCAGCAACAAGCGGATTGTAGGTACCAACGGTTTCAATGAAACGACCATCACGTGGAGCACGTGAGTCAGCAATGTTAATACGGTAATAAGGTTTTTTCTTAGAACCCATACGTGTTAAACGGATTTTTACTGCCATTTTGAGACAATCTCTTTTCTATTTTTATTTAGCCATCTCCAAAGGTTATGGCGACAATCCTTATTATAACACATTTATCAGAAGTGTCAAGAAAAAAACTTGACACTTCTTTCACTCATTTCTTATAACTAGCTATAAGAAAAAAATATTATCAACTTATCTAAAAATTTGATATTATTGATATGATAATTTAAAAGGAGTGTCTATGAATAATTTATTAGTCCTACAGTCAGATTTTGGTCTCGTTGATGGAGCTGTCAGCGCAATGATTGGAGTCGCCTTACAAGAGGCTCCAAATCTAGGCATTCATCATCTAACTCACGATATTACACCTTACCACATCTTTGAAGCAAGCTATCGTCTCTTTCAAACAGTTGAATATTGGTCTGAAGGAACCACGTTTGTCTCTGTTGTAGACCCTGGAGTGGGGTCTAAGCGTAAGAGTGTTGTTGCAAAAACTAGTCAGAACCATTATATTGTAACCCCAGATAACGGTACACTATCTTATATTAAGCAGCATATTGGCATCGTAGCGGTGCGTGAAATTTCAGAAGTTAGTCATCGCCGAAAAAATACGGAATATTCGTATACCTTCCATGGTCGGGATGTTTACGCCTACACAGGGGCGAAACTCGCAAGTGGTCATATCAGTTTTGAGGACGTTGGACCTGCCTTAAATGTTGATGATATTGTTGAAATCCCAACAGTAGAAACGGTTGTAACAGATCAGTCTGTCAAGGGAAGTATTGACGTTCTGGATGTTCGCTTCGGCTCACTATGGACATCCATTACAAGAGAAGAATTCCATACACTCTCTCCTAAGTTTGGTGATAAATTTGAAGTGACTATTTATAATAACGATATGTTGGTCTATCAAAATCAAATCATTTATGGGAAATCTTTTGCCGATGTCAGAATTGGACAACCATTGATCTATATCAATTCTGTTTATCGTGTTGGTGTCGCTATTAATCAAGGGTCTTTTGCAAAAGCCTATAATGTTTCTGTCGGCGCCCAGTGGCGTATCGAACTTAAAAAGATTTAAACCCATCCCCAGCTAGTAGTTCTCCCCTTCCACTACTACCTTGCTATTTCTTTAAAAGGAGTTTCCCATGAATACGAATTCAAATAAGGCTGTTGTAGCCATCGGTATTGGCTCTGCACTCTTTGTTATTATTGCGATGATTAACATTCCAACACCTGTCCCTAATACCAGCATCCAGTTGCAATACGCTGTGCAATCTCTCTTCAGCGTTATTTTCGGTCCTATCCCAGGCTTTTTGATTGGCTTCATCGGCCATGCATTAAAAGATGCCCAATACGGCAACCCTTGGTGGACTTGGGTCATTGCCTCTGGTCTCTTTGGACTTATCCTTGGCTTTCTCAAAAAGAAAATCCGTATCCATGAAGGGTTATTCACCCGTAAAGATATTTTCCTCTTCAATATTGTCCAAATTCTGGCTAACCTCTTTGTTTGGTGTGTGGTTGCTCCTTATGGGGATATTTGGATTTACAGCGAACCTGCCAACAAGGTCTTTACTCAGGGGTTGGTTGCGGCAGGTATCAATAGCCTAACTGTTGCAATTGCAGGAACTCTCTTGCTTTGGGCTTATGCTAAACGCCAATCTCAAACTAATAGTTTGAGAAAAGACTAAAGGACCTATCCTTTTTACCGAAGTCTTTATTGCAGTTGAATTCCCTGATGGGACTACCGGAGTAAAGACCCCCACATAATCGTTGTCAAATGGTCTAGTCTGACCATTTTTTCCTAGCCTCCAAAATGACTTTTTGGGTCATTTACGTTAAAATAGAGATAAGATGACACAAAAAATAATAGAATTTAAGCAATTTTCGTTTAAGTACAAGGCTCAACAAGAGCCGAGTTTGCAAAATATAAATCTAACCATTTATCAGGGAGAAAAAGTCCTGATTATTGGTCCATCAGGCTCCGGTAAATCAACACTTGGGCACTGTTTGAATGGGATTATCCCAAATATTCATAAGGGAGAAATGACTGGAAACTTCCTCTTGAGAGGAGAAGATGCCTTTCATCAGTCTGTTTACGACAAGTCTAATCATGTCTCAACCGTTCTCCAAGATACTGACGGACAGTTTATAGGTCTATCTGTGACCGAAGATTTAGCCTTTGCCTTGGAAAACGACTGCATTCCCTTAAAACAGATGCAACAGCAAGTGGCAACTTGGGCGCATAAACTTGATTTGACAGACTTTCTCAACCATAGACCTCAAGACTTATCTGGTGGTCAAAAGCAACGGGTTAGTTTGGCTGGTGTTCTGATTGATGAAAGTCCTATTCTGCTCTTTGACGAACCCTTGGCCAACCTTGATCCCAAATCCGGTCAGGAAACCATTGCTTTAATTGATCACATTCATCATCAAGAAAAAACAACAACCCTCATCATTGAACATCGCCTAGAAGATGTTCTCTACCGCTCCGTTGATCGTGTTGTCCTGCTCAATGAAGGACGTATTGTCTTTAATGGTCATCCAAATCAGCTTTTAGCAACTGACCATTTAGAAGAAAATGGTATACGAGAACCTCTTTATCTGACAGCCCTTAAACAATTCGGCTTCCAAAGTTCAGAAGATGTTCCGCTGGCAAACCTTGAAAAACTGGACCTATCCCT
>DIXV01000098.1:28941-31869 GCA_002436115.1 Streptococcus sp. UBA6071
GGCAAACCTTGAAAAACTGGACTTATCCCAGCTCAAAATTCAAATTCCCAAACAAACATTCTCCGAAAAACATAATAAGGAGCTTCTCTTTGAGGTTAAGCATTTAAACTTCTCTTACCCTAGTAAAAAAGGCTTACGGGAAGTAGGCTTTCAAGTAAAAAAAGGGGATAAAATTGCCATTCTAGGAAAAAACGGGGCAGGGAAATCAACCTTAGCTAAGGCTCTCTGCCAACTGGTAAAGCCTGAAGGAGATTTCTTTTGGAAAGGCCAATTAGCTAATGGTGATTCCATTAAAGAAAGAGCTGAAAAGATTGGCTATGTCTTGCAAAACCCTAACCATATGATTAGTCAAACTCTGATTTTTGACGAGATTGCTCTAGGATTGAGACTGCGTAAGGTGCCAGAGGAACAAATTCAAGATCGGGTCTTTGCTGTCCTAAAAATCTGTGGTCTTTACAGCTTCAGGAACTGGCCTATTTCAGCCTTATCTTTCGGTCAGAAAAAGCGAGTGACCATCGCTTCTATTTTGGTCCTTAATCCAGAGGTAATCTTACTTGATGAACCAACAGCTGGACAAGATCAAAGGAATTATACAGACATTATGACTTTTTTGGACGATTTAAACAATCAAGGTCATACTATTATTATGATTACGCATGATATGGCACTGATGACAGAGTACTCTACGCGTGCACTCGTGGTTGATGACGGCCGTATCATCGCTGATAATCATCCCGATGCCATTCTGTCAAATCCAGAATTAGTCAATAAGGCCAATTTAAAAACCACCAGTCTCTTTGAGTTGGCTAATCGCTTGAATCAAGATCCTCTAGATCTGACGGCCTATTATTATAAGAAGCGAGGGGTGTCACATGTCTGAAGAAAGAAAACTAATTGGTTATACCGTTGGCAATAGCTTTATTCACCGCTTATCTGGCATTAGTAAACTCATCTTTTTTCTTATTGTTTCTATTGCCTGCATGGTAACCTATGATACACGATTGATTTTAGGGGTTGCGATTGGCTCACTTTTTCTTATTAAGCAATCTGGCATTGCCTTTAAAGACCTTTCCTTTGTGCTTGCTTTTATCTTTACTTTTGCCGCCTTAAATATCATCATGGTCTATCTCTTTGCTCCCCAATATGGAACAGAAATCTATGGTGCATCAGATGTCCTCATCCAAGGAGTTGGAAACTACAACCTCACCAGTCAAGAACTTTTTTATTTATTTAATTTAAGCATTAAGTATGTTTCTACTGTTCCGCTGGCTATCTTATTTTTAAAAACAACTCACCCTAGCCAATTTGCTTCTAGTCTCAATCATATTGGCCTACCCTATCGGATTGCATACTCTGTCAGTCTCACCTTACGCTATATCCCTGATATTCAAGAAGAATACCATCTGATTCGACTCTCTCAGGAAGCTCGTGGCTTAGAATTATCCCGAAAGGCCAAATTCTTGGCACGTATTAAAGGAAATCTACAAGTTGTTATCCCTCTCATTTTTAGCTCTTTGGCAAGAATTGACACGGTTTCAACCGCAATGGAATTACGTCGTTTTGGAAAAAATAAAAAGCGAACTTGGTATACTTATCAACCTTTGAATGGTGCGGATAAACTGACCATTTTATTGGCTATTACTATATTAGCGATAACCTTTTTCCTCTTCTGGCTCAATCAGGGAAGGTTTTATAACCCTTGGTCATAAAATCTCATCAGAAAACACTTGGAAGAAAAAGTCGCTCTTCCAAGTGTTTTATCTTGCTGATAGGATACCGTAATGAAATTTTGTGTTAGCTCTTTCCTGCCTTTCAAAACCGAAATCCTCAAATATGGAATCTTTATAATATGCTTTGATAATGAGATAATCCTTGGCAACACGCTTGGCTTCATCAATCAGTTCAACAGTCACCCTTCTATGCTCAGCCAAGTTGCGAAGACCTAAAAAATCTGGTGAGCTCCCTAGCTTTTGGCGAAACATTGGGTCAAAATAAACCACATCAAAGGCCTTGTTTTCTTGTCGACGAAGATAATCCAGACTATTTATATGATAGGTCTTAATGGTACGCATAACAGGGGTTAAGGGTTCAAAGTTTGACACATAGGTTGCTAAACCCGAACTAACAATGAGATGAATAAGGGGATTGATTTCAAGGGCTGTTACGCTATGCCCTTGAAAGGCCATTACAAGGCTGTCATTTGCCAGTCCCATGGTGGCATCCAAAATGCGTTTCGGAGCTTGTCCTAATAAATCCACAAGAGGGTCTTGTCCATTCTTTATTCTGAGCATAGCAGTATCGGGGTGGAAGGCCAGTCTGCTACCATCTCGGTGAACAAAGATAAGCTCTGATTTGTAAACTACTAAACTACCGTTTGAAGCGCCTATTAATTTTTTAAGACTCGATTTTCCCCGTTCAATATATGGGCAATCAAAATAATTGGCTACTTGTTTAGCCTTCTCTTGCTGCTTGAAGCTAGCCCCATAACTCGTGGTTACTATAAAATCATTTTCCATAGTTCTATTATAGCTTATTAAGTGCTTTTTTGTTAAAGATAGACCATCCACTAATGGGTTTATCTCCCATAGTTACCTTAATCAGTGGAAAATATTAGTCTATTTCGCTATAATAAGACTATTCGTCTAAAAGATGGACAAGGAATTAATCACTTTTTATCAAGAGAGGTCAGTATGAACCAACAAGCAACTAATCTCAAACTAGCAGAACGCGGTGCTTTAATCGGCATCGCTTCCTATATCGTTTTAGCAATCTCCAAACTTTTTATCGGTCAATTTCTCGCCTCTTCGGCACTGATAGCTGATGGTTATAATAATTTGAGTGATATATTAGCTAATCTGGCTGTCCTAATTGGTTTACGATTGGCACGACAACCAGCTGACAGAAACCATAAGTTCGGGCATTGGAAAT
>DIXV01000098.1:31991-32710 GCA_002436115.1 Streptococcus sp. UBA6071
CCGCTGACAGAAACCATAAGTTTGGGCATTGGAAAATGGAAGATTTAGCTAGCCTAATCACATCTTTTTTTATGTTCGTCATTGGTTTTGATGTCCTTTCCGATACTATTCAGAAGATTTTTAACCAAGATGTTAGCTCTGTAGATCCTATTGGTGCCTTTGTCGGCCTCATTTCTGCTGGGGTTATGTTCACAGTTTATGTCTATAACACTAGGTTGGCTAGAAAAGTAAAATCAAAAGCACTTAAAGCAGCAGCAAAAAATAACCTATCTGATGCCCTGACCTCTCTTGGGACTTCTTTGGCTATCGTCACATCTGCCTTAAATTTTCCTATTGTTGATAAACTAGCTGCAATCGCGATTACCTTTCTCATCCTCAAAACAGCCTATGATATTTTTATGGAGGCCTTCTTCAGTCTCTCAGACGGTTTTGATGAGACGATATTAGCAAAATACGAAGAAGATATTCTTAAACTTCCTAAAATTATTGCAATTAAAGTTATCCGAGGACGCCACTACGGCAGTAATGTTTACCTTGATATCGTCCTTGAAATGAGCCCCCACCTTTCCGTTTATGAAAGCCACAAAGTTACGGAACAGGTCGAACAGCTCCTGAATATAAAATACCAAGTTTTTGATGTTGATATTCATGTTGAACCTGCCCAATTGCCCGAGGATGAGCTCAACCATGACTCGAAAAAGCTCTATCAGCTGGAAACA
>DIXV01000098.1:32911-33538 GCA_002436115.1 Streptococcus sp. UBA6071
TCAAAAAAGCTCTATCAGCTGGAAACAGCCATTTTAGAAAAACAGCCCGGTTTTGATAAGTTAGTACAAACGAATTTTTCCCTCATAGATCAAGATGGAGAAATTCTTAAAAAACAAGCATTCCTTGAACTAAGTTTTCCCCAGAAACATTTTATTTTTTCTGATTGTCAATCACTTATGCTGACCCCACAGGCCCAACTCCTGATTTACCAGATTGATCAAGAATTGCATTCTTCTATCTGGATGAAAGAAGATGATTGGCAACTCGTTTTTCATCAGATTAGCCCAAATCAAAAAGGAGGAAATCCTTAAGCTTCCGCCCCTTTCTCATAGATAAAAGCCCTCCCTTAACAAAAATTTAAGGGAGGGCTTTTTAGAGCCTTGAATTCTCACATTAAGTGCAATACTATATTGTAACTCAAGAACTATAAAACACTGTTATAGCGAAAACTACTTGGATTTGATGTAGTTAACACCGTCTGCCTTAGGTGCAACAGACTTACCAAAGAAGAGAGCGAGGGCAATAATCGTAATTAAATAAGGAGCCATTTGCAGGTAAACGGTTGGGACCTGATTTAAAAGCGGTAACCGACTGCTGATAACAGCTAAGCTCTGTGATAATCCGTC
>DIXV01000098.1:33712-37401 GCA_002436115.1 Streptococcus sp. UBA6071
GCTAAGCTCTGTGATAATCCGAAGAAAAGACTTGCTAACATAGCACCAATCGGATTCCATTTTCCAAATATTACGGCTGCTAAAGAGATAAAGCCGACACCAACAATGGTGGTAGCTGAGAAATTGATATTCACTGACTGTGCGCTAACTGCTCCTCCGATACCGGCTAAAAAGCCTGCCAGTAAAACACCTGAGTAGCGCATGAAGTAAACATTTATTCCTAGCGTATCGGCTGCTTGTGGGTGTTCCCCTGCTGAACGCAACCTTAGGCCGAACTTCGTTTTATAAAGGAAAAACCAAGAAAGAAAAGCTAGACCAATCCCGACATAACCCATCAGAGAAGTTGAGCTAAAGAAAATGTCACCAATAATAGGGATTTTAGACAAACCTGGAAAAGTGAACTTTCCAAAAGATTCTTGGATAGAATCAGTCTGTCCTTTACCATAAAGCATTTTGACCAAAAAGACAGTCATAGCTGGTGCTAAAAGATTGAGTACTGTACCAGAGACCACGTGGTCAGCTCTAAAGCTAATGGTTGCTACGGCATGAAGAATGGCAAAGACAAGCCCCGCTAATCCTCCGACTAAAATAGCTAAAAAGGGAGTGGCGTCTCCAAACTGACTGGCAAACTCTATGTTAAAGACAACGCCAGCAAAGGCACCAACAACCATAATGCCTTCGAGTCCGACATTGACAATACCAGCCCGTTCTGAAAAAACACCTCCTAAACTGGTAAAAATTAAAGGAGCAGAATAAATAAGCATCTGGGCAACAATCAATTGCAAAAGACTTGAAATAGCTGAAATATCCATTTTACTTAGCCCCTTTCACTTGTTTTTTAGATTGAATAAACCGTTCAAAGATAAACTTAACACCGATGAAGAAAATAATGGAGGCTGTCACGATGCTAATCAGTTCTTGCGGAACACCAATAGCAGCCATACCAGGTGCACCAGTAGATAAGATACTAAAAAGAAGGGCGGCAAAAGGAATTCCTAATGGGGAATTACTTGCTAAGAGAGAAACTGACATACCGCTAAATCCGATATCTAAGTTCCCACCTTGGACATAAACATTTTGGAAGGTTCCTAGCCCTAAAATAGCACCACCTATACCAGCCAAAGCACCTGAAATGATCATTGAAAGAATGATTGTTTTCTTAGCAGACATGCCCGCATAATCTGAGGCTGTCGGATTAAGGCCTACCGCACGAATTTCAAAGCCCAAAATTGTTTTAGTCAAGAGGAACCAAATGACTATCACAGCTATAATAGCAAGGAAAATACCAATATTCAATCGAGAATTATTTGTCAACTCAGATAGCCAGTCCATTCGGTAACTGGCATTCGCCGAAACATTTATACTAGAATCCTTGTTCTTCAATAAGGATTCTGCAAAAATATGCTGGATAACATGGTTACTCATATGAAGCAAGACATAATTCAGCATAATAGTGACAATGACCTCGCTAGTTCCTAAGTAAGCTCTCAAGATACCAGGAATAGCCCCTGCAGCCCCACCTGCTATCATAGCAACTAAAATAGTCATGGGAATTAAGACAATACGAGGGAGATCTGGATTCATCAAAGCAAACCAAACCGCAAAAACCCAGCCAACTAAGGCTTGCCCAGATAAACCAATGTTAAAGAAGCCAGCCCTATTTGCTACCGCAAAACCAAGGGCTGTAAAAACCAAGGGGCCCATGGTTGCTAAAACAGTACCGATGCTTTTAGAGGAACCAAGGGCAGCAGAAAAGAGATCCTCATAACCCCAGATAGGGTTATAGCCAAAGATAAGCATAATCAGACCACCCAGAAGCAAACCAGCTAGGACGGCTATTATGGGAATAATAATATGTTGTGCTCTTTTAAACATGGTCATCTCCCTTCTCAAGTGTTCCACCAGCCATCAATACCCCCAGCTCTTGTTTATTTGTTTCGCTAGGGGACACAATGCCATGAATCGCGCCATCATGGATAACTGCAATGCGATCGGAAACATCTAAAATTTCATCCAACTCAAAACTCACAACCAAAACTGCTTTACCGCTATCGCGTTCAGCGATTAATCGCTTTCTAATATACTCAATAGCTCCGACATCCAGACCACGTGTCGGCTGACTAACAATAAGTAAGTCTGGATTACGATCAATTTCGCGAGCGATAATCGCTTTTTGCTGATTCCCCCCTGAAAGAGCTGAGGCAGGGACGACTTCACTTGCTGCACGAACGTCAAACTCTTTCATCAGTTGACGAGCTTTTTCATTGATTTTAGTATAGTTGAGAATACCGTTTTTAGAAATAGGTTCCTTATAATACGTTTGTAAAGAGATATTTTCAGCCAAGGTCATCTCAAGGATTAACCCATCTCTATGACGATCCTCAGGCACATGGCTTACCTGCATCTCTGTTACCTGGCGTGGCGATTTGCCCACAATATTAACACCTTTGAGGATGATTTCTCCAGATTTGACCTTACGAAGACCCGTTAAAGCCTGAATGAGCTCGCTTTGTCCGTTGCCATCAATCCCTGCAATTCCTAAAATTTCACCAGAACGCACTTCAAGCGAGAGGTTCTTAACGGCAGGAACACCTCTATTTTCATCAACCACTAAATCTTTAACTGAAAGAACAACTTCTTTAGGTTCTGCAGGTCTCTTTTCAGTCTTGAAAGAAACAGAACGTCCAACCATCCACTCTGCTAAGTCGTCATTACTAGCACCCTCAACTTCAACAGTTTGGATACATTTCCCACGACGGATAACTGTTACATTATCAGCAACAGCTCGAATCTCATCCAGCTTGTGAGTGATTAAAATAATTGATTTTCCTTCTTTAACCAAACTCTTCATAATTTTTAAAAGCTCTGCGATTTCGGCTGGAGTAAGAACAGCAGTCGGTTCATCAAAAATCAATAAATCCGCTCCCCGATAAAGGGTTTTTAGGATTTCTACTCTTTGTTGAGCTCCGACACTTATATCTGCCACCTTAGCTGATGGGTCGACTTCCAAACCATATTTTTCAGATAGGTCTTTAATTTCCTTACTGGCCTGTTTCAGGTCAAGTACACCGTGTTTGGTTGTTTCTGCTCCCAAGATGATGTTTTCTGCTACAGTAAATGCTTCTACCAACATAAAGTGTTGATGCACCATACCAATACCTAGTTTAGCCGCTTTAGAAGGTGAATTGATAGAAACAACTTCACCATTTATTGCGATTTCACCACTGGTAGGTTCCAAGAGCCCTGCTAGCATGTTCATCAAGGTGGATTTCCCTGCACCGTTTTCACCCAGCAAAGCATGGATTTCTCCACGCTTGACATTCAGAGTGATCTGATCATTTGCGATAAACTCACCAAATTGTTTAGTGATGTTCCGCATTTCAATGACATTCGTTTTTGCCATATTATATCCCTTTCAGCTCATCATTTTTTGTGCCAGTAAAGCCTATCATTTGAATAGGATAAGCTTTACTGAGATAAAACATCTCAGCCTCTAAAAAGGGAGTTGGAGACTTAATCCAACTCCCTCTGACCTTTATCTATTATAGATAGACGATAAGTTAAGGTTTTTCTGGTACATCAATCTTTTCATCTAAAATATCTGCCTTAGCAGCTTCAACTGCTTCTGTTGCTTCTGTTGAAAGATTCTTCGTTACCAAATCAACACCGCCATCAGCTAAGGTATAAGT
>DIXV01000098.1:37536-46508 GCA_002436115.1 Streptococcus sp. UBA6071
TGTGCTCTTCCGATCTGCCATCAGCTAAGGTATAAGTCACGATTTCGCCACCAGGAAATTTGTCTTCTAGCGCTTTATTTGCAATATCCTTAACGGCACTGCCAACCTCTTTTAGAGTTGATGCCAAGACGAAGTTTGATTCCTTACCATCTTTAGATGTGTAATTCCCTTCACCAGACTGGTCGCGGTCTACTCCGATAACCCAAACCTTATCAGCTTCATTACGGGTTTCGTTTTCTGACTTAGCAGCAGCAAAGATACCATTACCTGTACCACCTGAAGCATGGAAAATCACATCAACACCAGATGAATATTGAGTGGCAGCAATCGTTTGTCCTTTATCAGGAGCATCAAAGGCACCAGCATAATCAATCGTGATTTGGATGTTTTCATCAACAGACTTAACACCAGCAACAAATCCAGCTTCAAAACGGTCAATAACTTCGGATTCTATTCCACCGATGAAACCAACGTGATTTGTTTTAGTTGATTTAGCAGCAGCAACACCAGCTAGATAAGAGGCTTCTTGATCTGCAAAACCAACACTAGCAACATTGTCCAGATTTTCTACAACACTGTCAACAATAACATAGTTTGTCTCTGTATTGTTTGCAGCAACTTCTTCAATTGCACTTTGAAGCGCAAAACCAATTCCAAACACAAGATTGTAATCGGCTGCAACCGCTGCATCTAGATTCGTCACATAGGCTGATTCATTAGCAGATTGGTAATAGTTGTAGCCGGAATTTTCGGTCAGATTATTGTCTTTCCCCCATTCCTGCAAACCTTCCCATGCTGACTGGTTAAAGGAACGATCGTCTACGCCACCTACATCTGTAATAATAGCAGCTTTCACTGATGAATCGTCTGTAGAGGTTTCTCTATCACGACTACCGCAAGCGACAAGGGTTAGTGTGGCAAGGGCAACAAGCCCTAAACTTACAAGTTTTTTGTTCATTTGAATGAACCCTCCTAAAAATATTTTGACGCAACTATGTTGCAGAGCACCAGTCCATGACGACTGTCAGATTTAATCTAAATCTGTAAAGGAATACGGAAGTAATTCCCCGACTGTCATCACGACTGTCGATCGATTTTTGGAAACTAAGGTTACCTTCGAATCTTTATCAAAAAATTCTACCATGACTTGGCGACAGGCTCCACAAGGAGAGATTGGTTGGTCTGTCTCACCATAAACAACTAGCTCAACAAAGTCTCTTTCTCCTTCCGAAATTGCCTTAAAGATAGCTGTTCGCTCCCCACAATTGGTTAAGCCAAAAGAGGCATTTTCAATATTACAGCCCGTATAAACACGTCCCGTTTTAGTTAAAAGCGCAACTCCTACAGGGAACTGAGAGTAAGGAACATAGGCATATTCGCTAGCTTTAATGGCTTTTTCGATTAAGTCAATAATCCCCATCCGATAGATTTCCCTTCATAATAGCAACCCCCGAGGAAGCTCCAATACGATTGGCTCCAGCAGCAATAAATGCTTCCGCATCTTCAAGTGACCGAGCACCTCCTGAAGCTTTAACCCCAGTATCAGGACCAACTGTTTCTCGCATGAGGACAATATCTTGAACAGTTGCCCCACCTGTTGAAAAACCAGTTGATGTTTTGACAAAATGAGCACCCGCAGCTTTAGCTAACTGGCAGGCTCTAACTTTCTCAGCATCAGTCAAGAGACAAGTCTCTAGGATGACTTTTACAATATGACCCTCACTAGCTGCCACAACAGCTGCTATATCCTTTTGGACGACAGCATCCTGATTAGACTTGAGGGCTCCAATATTGAGTACCATATCAATTTCGTCTGCACCATTTGCAAGGGCGTCTCTGGTTTCAAATACTTTGGTAGCCGTTGTACTAGCTCCCAAAGGAAAACCAACAACTGTACAAACTTTAACAGCAGTCCCTTCCAAGCTTTTGGCAGCAAGTGCTACCCAAGTTGGATTGACACAGACACTAGCAAAGTCATAGTGCTTAGCCTCCTCAATGATGGTTAAAATGCTTGCTTCTGTCGCATCTGGTTTTAATAAGGTATGATCAATGTATTTGTTTAAAGCCACTTCTTTTCTCCGTTTTAAGTGATAATTTCAAGGATTTCTTTCCTTCTTATCTGCTTACTTCCTATTTTAACATTTTTTTCAAATTCTGACAGCTCTTTTTTGCCCAAATTTTGATTTGCATAAATTTCAGCGATGACTTCTCCTTTGTTCACCCAATCACCTACTTTTTTTTCAAAGAGGATACCAGTCTCGTAATCCAAATCATCTGTTTTTACCGAACGACCAGCTCCTAATTTCATGGCAAATAGTCCTAATTCTTTAGCAGGTAAATCAAAAATATAGCCCTCTTCATGCGCCTTGACTGTGATGATGTTTTTTACCTCTGGTTGACGGTACAAATCTTCTAAGCTCCCGCCTTGAGCGACCACCATAGCTTCAAATTTAGCAAGCGCTTCCCCGTTTGTCAGTTGCTCGTGGATAACCTCTAAAGATTGCTCAATACCTGCCAAACGTAACATAAGCTGAGCAAGTTGACAAATAAAATGGGTCACATCCTCTCGCCCTCTCCCTTTAAGAATATCGAGAGCTTCAAGGATTTCTAAACGGTTACCTACTGCACATCCAAGAGGTTGGCTCATATCTGTCAGAACAGCTATTGTTTTCCGATTGACAGCCTTACCCAAATTAACCATTGTACGTGCGAGCCTTCGAGCATCTTCCATGTTTTGCATAAAGGCTCCTTCACCTACTGTCACATCAAGAAGGATGGCATCCGCACCTGCGGCAATTTTTTTGCTCATCACCGAACTAGCAATTAAAGGAATCGTATCCACTGTTGCTGTCACATCCCGTAAAGCATAAAGCAGTTTGTCAGCCTTGACTAACTTGTCCGATTGACCGATTACAGCTAAACCAATTCTTTGAATCTGCTGGATAAATTCCTGTTCTTTTTGTTCAACTTGATAGCCCTTAATAGCTTCAAGCTTATCCAAAGTTCCTCCTGTATGTCCTAACCCTCTACCACTCATCTTAGCCACTGGAACATCAAAAGAGGCAACAAGTGGTACCAGAATTAAGGTAACTTTATCTCCAACACCTCCTGTGGAATGCTTATCCACTTTCGTCCCAGAAATCTGAGATAAGTCAAGCCTATCTCCTGTCGCTACCATAGTCATGGTGAGGTCGAAAATCTCACGGTCTGTCATGCCTTTAAAATAGACTGCCATAGAAAAAGCAGCCATTTGGTAGTCTGGCACAATACCCGATACATAACCTTCGATCAGCCATTTGATTTCTTCTTGTGTTAATTCCTGGCCATCTCGTTTTCGCTGTATTAAATCAACTGCTCTCATCTTTTTTACTTTGTAGGATATAGTATCCTTTTTCCTTTCTCAGAATCTCAACATTTCCATACCTATCAGCCATCTTCTTCTTAGCACTCGGTGCTCCCTGTTTCTTTTGAATAACGATGGTCAGACTTCCTCCTTGTTTTAGGTAGGTAAATCCCTCCTCAATAATCGTATGCACAACTTTTTTTCCAGCTCGTATAGGAGGATTAGAGATGATATGATCAAAAGTTCCTTCTACAGATTCGTAAAGGTTTGATTGAAAAATAGTTGCCTTAACCTTATTTTGTTGAGCGTTTTGAGTAGCTAAGGCCAAAGCCCTCTGATTGATGTCAATTAGATTGGCTTGGACTCCTTGAACCTTGGCTAAAGTTAAACCAAGGGGGCCATAACCACAGCCGATGTCTAAGATGGTTTCCCCTTTTTGGAAATGCAGATTATCTAAAAGGAGTTGGCTTCCAAAGTCAACCCGTTTTTTAGAGAAGACGCCGGAATCCGTTAGGAAAACCATGGGCTGTCCCAAGAGTTCTACTCGCAACTCATGGATATCGTGTGTTGCATCTGGGTTTTCTGCGAAATACATCTTTGTCATGAGATTATTATATCATACCTCAGATAAGGTCTCAAGAAAAAGAGCGCTTACTTTATAAACTTGTAAAACGTTTTCAACCGTTCTCGATTTACATTTAAGTTCGTTAAGGATATAATATATAACAGCAAGGAGTTCTTATGGTCAACGAATTTATTAACTTTGAGAAAATCAGCCGACAGACTTGGCAAAATTTACATAAAAAAACAACACCTCCTCTCACTTTGGAGGAATTGGACTCTATCAAATCATTCAATGATAAGATTAGCCTACAAGATGTTACTGACGTCTACCTTCCTCTGACCAACCTCATTCGAATTTATAAAAAATCTAAAGAAGATCTTTCCTTTTCCAAAAGTCTTTTTTTACAAGAAAAATTTCGAAATCTACCTTTTATTATTGGTGTTTCTGGTTCTGTTGCCGTAGGGAAATCTACCACTAGTCGGCTCTTGCAGATTCTTCTTTCTCGAACCTTTAAACCAGCAAGAGTTGAACTGGTTACAACGGATGGCTTTCTCTTTCCTAATCATATTTTAGAAGAGCAAGGCATCATGGAACGCAAAGGTTTCCCAGAGTCCTATGATATGGAAAGTTTGCTTAATTTTTTGGATACGCTTAAAAATGGAGGGGAAAGTCCCATGCCTGTTTATTCTCATGAAGTTTACGATATTTTACCCAATCAATCTCAAACAATCAAGGCTCCAGATTTTTTGATTCTAGAAGGGATTAATGTCTTTCAAAATCCACAAAACCATGGACTCTATATCAGTGATTACTTTGATTTCTCCATTTACGTTGATGCTGAACCAGATGCGATTGAAACCTGGTATTTGGAACGCTTTACCAAGTTATTAAATCTAGCCAAAGATCAGCCAACTAATTTTTACCACCGTTTCACCCAACTCCCTTATTTAGAAGCCTCTCAAGTTGCAAAAGACACTTGGAAACAGATCAACTTACCCAATCTCAAACAATACATCCAACCCACACGAAATCGTGCTGATCTTATTTTACATAAGGATGGCAACCATAACGTTGATAAAATTTACTTAAAAAAATAATTTCTACTTGTCAAAGCTAATGAAATCAGATATAATAGTATGGTTAGATTAAGAAGGAGGTAAAACATTGGCAAATATTAAATCAGCAATTAAACGTGCTGAGTTGAATGTAAAACAAAATACAAAAAACTCAGCACAGAAATCAGCGATGCGTTCAGCGGTTAAGGCATTCGAAGCTAACCCTTCTGAAGAACTTTTCCGTTCAGCTAGTTCAGCAATTGATAAGGCAAAAACCAAAGGTTTGATTCATAAGAACAAAGCAAGCCGAGACAAGGCACGCCTTGCTTCTAAATTAGCCTAATAGACAAGAGCCCACCATAAGGTGGTTTTCTTTTTGTCTTTAGCATCAACAAAACGTACCTCGCTTTTGACGGGGTACGTTGGTGTTTAGTCAAGTATCATGAAGAGGTATGACCGCGGCTAAACTTAAGAACAAAAACGGTCCCTTTTGGATGGTTGTCTTTAACAGCAATCGCTCCAAAAAGACTTTCAGCGATTTGTTTAGCAAGGGAAAGCCCCAAACCAAAGCCTCCTCTTTGCCGTGTCCTAGCCTTGTCGACACGATAGAAACGATCGAAAATTTTCCTCTTGTTTCTATCTGATATTCCTGGGCCGTTATCAGCAACTGTTATTAATAAATGCCGATCTGTTGTTCGGACACTAATCTCAATTTCCCCATCACTATCAGTATATTTAATCGCATTATCAAAAAGAATAGTGAGAAGCTGTTTGAGCAAAATTTGATCGGTTCGAAAGGGAAGTTTTGCGTGATTGTTGATGATAACCTGCTTACTATTTTCTTTAGCAATCAGCTCATAATTTTCAAAAATAGGCTCAAAGAAACTCGGATCGACTTCAACAAAAATAGGTTTTATCCCATCTTCTCTTCTTGCCATATCCAGCAAATTTGAAGTCAAAAGCCGCATATTACGAACCTCATCCAAACTAGCTGCAATGGATTCAGAAGAATCAATGATACTATCATCTGGTTTATGAAAAAGGTTCTCAAGCCTATTTTGAAGAACTGTAAGTGGTGTTCTTAATTCATGACTGGCATTTTCAACAAAAGATTTTTGTTTTTCATAGGCGAGTAAAATAGGACGAACAGTGATATTGGAAAGCCAAATGGAAGCAAAAATAGAGACCATCCAGAATGACATCATAACTAAGACAACAGTACTTTCATATGATTCACTGGTCTGCTTAAGCTGAGTTGTGTTAACAACTGCCATAGCATACTTAACATTCTTGGTGCCAATAGCTATTTTGTCATTGACCTGAACAACGATATAACGGTAATATTCGGTCCCACCATAATAGTTCTCTGCTTCTACCTGCTTTATTTCTCCCAATGTCCTAGGGTTCCATTTGACTTGATTAAGACCAGCAAAAGGGTCTCCTGAGTAAATAACATTTTCTTCTTCGTCAAACAACACAACATTGGTATTAGTCCCTGGGTTGAAATTCTCGGTCCCGAAGTTAGAGATATTCTCTGAGGGCAACATCTCTTGACTAGAGAAATCAGTTGAATTAGACGGACTCGTCGTTTCTCTTGTAATTTCAAAATCGTTCGTCGAACGCAAAGAGGCCCAATTAATAATATTATTAGGGTCTTCTGCCATTTGCTCTAGATTGTCATCTGTTGACTGGTAAACACTGGTTCGCATAACTTGTAAAATAATCAGCGTCATGACACTAAAAATCAGCGTAAACAGACTAAAGTAACGAATGAAATATCTAAAGTCAGGTGACTTGAATTGTTTTCTGATTTTAGTCAGCATTTCTCAGAATGTAACCAACACTTCGCAAGGTCGAGAGGTTTTTCGCAAAGTGAGTCCCTTTCAGCTTTTTTCTGATCTTGGAGACATACACCTCGACAACTGAAACAGTAGTATCACTATCGAACCCCCAAATACGGTCAAAAATTTGATTTTTAGGAAGGATAACATTTTGATTTTGCAAGAAATACACTAACAAATCAAATTCTTTACCTAAAAATTCAACTTCTTTGCCATTAATTAAGGTCGTATTGGTTGATAAATCAACGGTTAGGTCTCCATAGACCAAGCTATTCTCATTAAACTTACCAGAACGTTTGAGTAAGGCTTGAATTCTCATTTTGAGTTCTTCTAAGTAGAAAGGTTTTGTCAGATAATCGTCTGCTCCCAACTCAAAACCATGTCCTTTATCATCCAAACTTTCTTTGGCAGTCATAATAAGCACAGGGGTAGTTACCCCTTTACCACGAAGTTCCTTTAACACTGTAAAACCATCTTTTTCAGGTAACATTAAATCCAAAAGAATCAAATCATATACACCAGATTCAGCTTCATAAATCCCTTCTTCACCATCAAAAACTTGCATCACATCTGCAAAGCCGTCTAAGAAGTCAAAAACTGAATTGGATAGGCTGAGGTCGTCTTCGACCAAAAGTATTTTAATCATATGTCATTACCTCATCTTTCTTTATCTCCTATTATACCATTTTTTATGTAAAAATAGTTGGGATAAGTGTTAAGTCTAGGCCTAAAATTAATGATGGAAAACTCTCAAATCGTTTAATCCCATAATTGTTCTCAGCATTTTCTTTTCAACTTTTTTTGAAGAAGGTGAGGTGTGCTTGTGGTAATGATTAGCTACCATTAGTTTAAGAGTCTTGCCTTAAACTTGCCTAAAATAGGTCTAATAAAAAAGAAAGCTCTCTCCTTCAGGAAAGCTTTTCTAAATAAAATAATGCATCGCTAAATGTTTTGACGGGCACAATCTCCATCTCACTATCAATACTGATTGCTGTACTGACAGCGAGACGGTAATTCGTTCTCAAACCATCATTGAGTGAAGCTATTTCAGCATCAACACTGGAATCTGGTACAAAAAAGATATCTGCACCTGCACGATCAGCTGCGATAACCTTTTTATCAACACCACCAATCATCCCCACATTCCCATTTCTATCAATCGTACCTGTTCCAGCAATCTTATACCCTTTAGTAATATCATGTGACATCAATTGGTTATAAATTTCCAAACTGAACATTAGGCCTCCAGATGAACCATCTACTCCTTTATCTTGAATATCGACTAAGGGACTGACAACTAAGCTTCTTTGCATATTTAAAACAAAGCCCGGACTAATAAGTCCCGTCTCTTTGTCCTCTATTAGAGGGGCACTCGCTCGATGCAATTTTCCATCTCGTTGGAAATCTAGTTCAATAAGATCCCCTACTTTTTGAGACTGAATATACTCTATAATATCATATGGGTTATTAAAGGGCTGATTATTAACACTGGTTATAATGTCTCCCTTTTTTAGCACATCCTTAAAGCCAGAATCTTGACGAACCGTCTCCACATAGGCATCTTCATATTGCACTTTAGCCACTTTTCCTGCCGAGTTATAGGCTACTAAGATGGCATTAATCAGTGAGGATGACATGCTGTCATTTTCCAAATATTCTTTTTCATCAAAGTCTTCTGGAACCTCATATCCTTGAGTTGACTCTAGACTATAGTCTGGTAGGAGAGCTAAAAGCGAGCTAAAAACCCTAGCATCACTTGATTGTACAGAGGTTATCATAATATTTCCAGTTGAAGAGTTACTGCCTTGTATGGTGATAAAATCTGTAGCATCAAAGACCTGCCCCACCTTTTCAATCGTATAAGGGATTGGTAAGAAACCAATAATCACAACTCCTACTACAATGACGGTAATTCGTACAATTGAACCAAGTCGTTTTACTCTCATCCCTCCTATTTCCTTTCTCCATTTTTGTTAGTATATCATATTTCCTCTTTTTTTAAAAAATAAGAAGCTTCCTACTTAAAAAACCAAGGTTTCCCTTGATTTTTAACTTTAACCAATCACACTACCATTCTGTATGAATTTATCCACCGTCAATAATGTTAATTTTCCATTGTGTTCAGCTGAAAGAAGCATGCCTTGGCTTAATAAACCCATCATCTTACG
>DIXV01000098.1:46639-54863 GCA_002436115.1 Streptococcus sp. UBA6071
AGAAGCATGCCTTGGCTTAATAAGCCCATCATCTTACGCGGTTTAAGATTTGCAATGAATTGGACCTTCAACCCTAATAAGTCATCTAAATGGGGATAGAATTCAGCGATGCCAGACAATATTTGACGTTCCTCGCCATCTCCAGCATCCAAGCAAAACTTGAGCAACTTGTCTGAACCTTTTACTTTTTCAACGTGTTTAACCTCAGCGACCCGAATCTCTATCTTATCAAAATCTTCAAATGCAATTAGAGGTTTCTGCCCAACAAGGGCACCCTCAGCAGGGGATGCTGGTTTTTCCTTCTCTTTTGGAAGTCCTCCCATTTGTGTCTTGATAAAGGTGATTTCATCTTCCATATCTAAACGTGGGAAGATAGGCACACCTTTTGAGGCAACCTTTAGGCCGATTGGTAGCTCTGCTAATTTGAGATTTGCGAGATCAAAGGTGGCCGATAGCCCAAGTTGTTCCATGATGGCATTGGAAGTTGTCATCATGAAGGGCTGGATAAGATGGGCTACGATACGTAGACTAGCTGCTAAGTGGCTCATAACAGACGCTAGCTCTGGACCTTTTTCCTCATCCTTAACAAGTAGCCAAGGGGCTGTTTCATCAATGTACTTATTAGTACGCGAGATAATATGCCAAACAGCTTCAAGAGCTCTTGGATAATCAACTGCCTCCATGTAATGGTGATAATCTGTTTGGTATTTTGCGACTACTTGGGCTAAGTCAGCATCAAAAGCTGTTACATTTTCAATATAAACAGGGATTTCACCGCCAAAGTATTTGTTTATCATCGCTACCGTTCGGTTGAGGAGATTTCCTAAGTCATTAGCGAGCTCGTAGTTTATACGACCAATATAGTCCTCTGGAGTAAAGGTACCATCAGAACCAACGGGCAGGCTCCGCATGAGGTAGTAACGTAAGGTATCCAATCCGTAACGCTCAACTAAAAGTTCTGGGTAAACGACATTTCCTTTCGATTTTGACATTTTCCCATCTTTCATCACAAACCAACCGTGGGCAATTAAGCGTTCTGGTAAAGGCATATCAAGCATCATGAGCATGATTGGCCAATAAATCGAGTGAAAACGTAAGATATCTTTCCCAACCATATGAAAGACAGTGCCATTCCAAAATTTATCGTAGTCCGTGTGATTATCTTGGCCATAACCAAGGGCTGTTACATAGTTAAGTAGGGCATCAATCCAGACGTAAACGACATGTTTAGGGTTTGACTGGACAGGAACCCCCCAAGTAAAGGTCGTACGGCTGACAGCCAAATCCTCTAGACCTGGTTCAATAAAATTTTTAAGGATTTCATTCATCCTGCCTTCGGGCTGAATAAACCCTTTATGCGCATTAAAAAAGTCAACTAGGCGATCAGCATACTTACTCAGTCTTAGGAAATAAGACTCTTCTGAGACCCATTCAACCTGATGACCTGAAGGGGCTATTCCACCAATAACCTTGCCCTTGTCATCACGATAAACTTCTTCAAGTTGACTTTCGGTGAAGAATTCCTCGTCTGAGACAGAATACCAGCCTGAATACTCCCCTAAGTAGATATCATCTTGAGCCAACAATTTTTCAAAAACATCAGACACAACCTTCTCATGATAAGCATCCGTTGTACGAATAAACTTATCATAAGAAATATCCAATAGCTGCCAGAGCTCTTTGACTCCAGTAGCCATACTATCAACATAGGCTTGAGGCGTCACACCTGCTTCTTCAGCCTTGGCTTCAATCTTTTGCCCATGCTCATCAAGTCCTGTCAGATAAAAAACATCATAACCCATGAGGCGTTTGTAGCGAGCCATTACATCGCAAGCGATAGTCGTATAAGCAGACCCAATATGTAGTTTCCCACTAGGGTAGTATATAGGTGTTGTAATATAGAATGATTTTTCAGTCATTGTATTTCCTTTCAACTAGGGCTAATGAAACCCTGTTATTGATAACACTTTATTATATCAAAAAAATATAGCCTCTGCATTCTTTTTTTCCGACTGATAGCCTAAAAATGCAACATTTCTTTTGTCCCCTTCTCTTATCCTGAAGCTTGTCCTCATCACAAACCCCATTCTCGCTAGCTTCTCCTTTTTTTGTTATAATAAAAAAAGTCAACTAAAAGAGACTTGGAGTCCGTTATTAGGTATTTATTAAGCTAAAGGGAATTTATTTCCCTCCTGCTTTCTATACCTCACTGGTCTTATCTCCTTTGCGTCTCCTAGAAAAGGAAATCTTATGAAACTCATCTCATGGAATATTGATTCATTAAATGCTGCGCTTACAAGTGACTCAGCACGAGCTCTTCTGTCACGTGCTGTCATTGGTCAGTTAGTCACAGAAAATGCTGATATTATTGCTATTCAAGAAACCAAATTACCAGCCACTGGACCAACAAAAAAGCATTTAGACCTGCTATCTGACTTCTTCCCAGACTATAAACAAAGTTGGAGATCATCTGTTGCTCCCGCCCGAAAGGGGTATGCAGGAACCATGTTTCTCTATAAAAAGAACCTCTCCCCTTCTATTAGTTTTCCAGAAATTGGTGCTCCAGCAACCATGGATGTTGAAGGACGCATCATCACTTTAGAATTTGAAAACTTCTTCGTGACTCAAGTTTATACACCAAATGCTGGAGACGGCCTCAAACGTCTTTCTGATCGTCAGGTTTGGGATGACAAATATGCGACCTATCTCGCCGAATTAGACCTCAAAAAACCTGTTTTAGCAACAGGTGATTACAATGTTGCCCATAAGGAAATCGACCTTGCTAACCCCACTAGTAATCGCCGTTCTCCTGGTTTCACAGATGAAGAGCGTGAAGGCTTTAGTAAACTCTTATCCAAAGGATTTACGGACACCTTCCGTTACATTCATGGGGATGTGACAGATCGCTATACCTGGTGGGCACAGCGGAGTAAGACAAGTAAACGAAACAACACTGGCTGGAGAATTGATTACTGGCTGACTAGTGACCGTATCGCTGACAAAGTGACCAAGTCGGACATGATTGATTCAGGCAGTAGACAGGATCATACACCGATTGTTATGGAAATTGATTTATAAAAGGAAACAAGGATAAAGCTAAGCTCATTATCTATCCTACAAACTATTTTGTTAACAGAGTGTGATAACTTAATTCTCTCTGCTTTCATCTGATATTAGCCTTTATCGCTTAAACAGTGACCAATGAATCAAGAAAGTAGGAGTTTTTCTATGGACGATAAATACAATAAACTGATACACCTTTTTGAAATGGCACAACGCCCTGAAAATGCCGAGGCCATGTCAGCCTACCTACGTGGACAATTCCCTTTTTATGGCCTTAAAACAGTTGAACGCCGTAAGCTCTATAAGCCTTTTATTGCTGCTGATGGAAAAGCCAAAACCATTGATTGGGGCTTCTTGACACGAGTCTGGGATAGTCCTTATCGTGAAATGCAATACTTTGTTTGCGACTACCTGAGTGCCTTCCAAAAAGACCTGCGGTTTGAAGATGTTCCTAAAATTGAAGCATTTGCTCGCAGTAAACAATGGTGGGATACCATTGATTGCTTTGATCAACTTATCGGTAGAATCGCCTTTGTGGATACACGTATCAACCAGCTTATGTTGGACTGGTCAACAGATGATAACTTCTGGATACGACGCTTAGCGATTGACCATCAATTAGGGCGAAAAGATAAGACAGACACAGAGTTGCTTGCACGAATTATCCTCAACAATCTAGGCAGTAAGGAGTTTTTTATTAATAAAGCAATCGGATGGAGCTTGCGTGATTACTCTAAAATCAATCCTGATTGGGTCAGACAATTTATCCAAGAACACCGGAAAGAACTGGAACCACTCAGTATTCGTGAAGGCAGTAAATATCTCTAACTCAATCAATTGATAGCCTAGGACGATTATGCTATAATGCTATCATCCTATATTAAATAGTACCGTTAGCACCAGCTGACAAAGAAAGGAAAGTTATGATACAATCAATCGGTATGGTAATGCTCTATGTAGAAGATACCAAAGCAGCTATGACATTTTGGACGGAAAAAGTGGGATTTTCTTTGCTTGAAACAAGCGAATACCCTGGCGCAACCTCTTATGTCATTGCACCATCAGAAAAGGCAGAAGCCCAATATGGGATCCACGACAAAAACTGGGTCGCTACTAATAATCCTGGTATGAATGTCGGCTTTCCATCGCTGCTTCTGGCAACAGATGATTTGAAAAAGACGTATGACGAGTTAACAGCTCGAGGCGTTACCACACATCCAATCACAGAACATCAAGGTCTTATTCACTTTAGTTTTGCTGATAATGAAGGCAACTACGTTGCTGTCCAGGAGGTTAAATAACATGATTACAGCTATTAATACTTATCTCGTCACTGACGGTAACGGTAAAGAAGCCGTTGCGTTTTACCAAAAGGTCTTTAAGGCTGAGGTGACAAATCTCATGTTTTGGAAAGATGGTGTTCCTGATTGTCCAAAAGAGCACCAAGACTTGGTTTTAAACGCCCAATTAGACATCAATGGGATTCGATTACAAATTTCAGATGAGAATCCTGCTTTTGACTATAAAACGGGTAGTAATATGACTGCTGCTATTATTGTTGATAGCATTGAAACTGCTCAAGAATTATACGATGGCTTGTCCGTAGAAGCACAACAAATCCTCATGGAACTTCAAGAAACCTTCTGGAGTCCAGCCTACGCTAACTTCATTGACAAGTATGGGATGATTTGGCAAATTAATGCAGAAATGACCGAAGCCTAAAATAGAATTCCCTCAGCAAAAAACCGACAAGTTCTTTATTGACGTTGTCGGTTTTTTTGTTTTTCTCAATTAATCTTAGTCGAAAACAGGAGGTAACATGCTTACAATTGTTAAATCCCAGCCATCACTCAAAACAGAGGAAAATGTCTGAGCAAAGTAATCTCATCTAAAAACTAAAAACAAGGGCCTGAAATGGCTCCTTGCTTTCATCCGTTTTCTACTTCCGTTTTTTCTTTGCTTTTTTCATTTTATTGGCCATACGCTTCATAGATTGTTTGGCTGCAAAAGCACCTACCTTGCCCTTGAGACCTCCTCCAAACATCTGGCTCATGTCCATATTTCCCATATCTGGCATGCCAGACTGCCCCATCATTCCTTCCAAGGCAGACATGTCCATACCTCCACCAGCATTAGGCATATTTTTAGGTAAATTATTTGGATTGACACCCATCTGACGCATCATTTTATCCATATCACCAGACATAATTCCTTGCATCATTTGTTTGGATTGGTTAAAATCTTTGATAAATTTATTGACGTCAACAAAAGTATTTCCTGAGCCATTAGCGATTCTTCGGCGACGGCTCGGAGATAAAATCTCTGGTTTTTCACGTTCCTCTGGTGTCATTGAGGACACAATGGCACGTTTTCGTGCAATTTCCCGTTCATCTACCTTAAAGTTGGCTAGTGCAGGATTATTGGCCATACCAGGAATCATCTTCATTAAATCTTCCATCGGGCCCATGTTTTGTACTTGGTCCAATTGGTTAATGAAGTCGTTGAAATCAAAAGTATTCTCCCGCATTTTTTCAGCGAGCTCAATCGTCTTTTTCTCATCGTATTCAGAAGAGGCTTTCTCAATCAATGTTAAGAGGTCACCCATTCCAAGGATTCGACTGGCCATACGGTCTGGGTGAAAAGTCTCAATATCTGTAATCTTTTCCCCGACACCAGTGAATTTGATTGACTTACCTGTAATCTGGCGAATAGACAGTGCTGCACCACCACGCGTGTCACCGTCAATTTTAGTAAGAACAACCCCTGTAACATCTAGCTGCTGATCAAACTCTCGTGAAACATTTGCCGCTTCTTGTCCAATCATAGCATCCACAACAAGGAGGATTTCATGTGGCTGAGCTAAACGTTTAACATCGTTTAACTCTTTCATCAAGGCTTGGTCAATCTGCAAACGCCCCGCTGTATCAATGAGGACATAGTCATTATGATGTTTCTTGGCTTCTTCGAGACCCTGTCTTACAATTTCAACAGCAGAAACCTGATTACCTAAGTCAAAAACGGGAACATCAATTTGTTGTCCCAAGGTTTTAAGTTGGTCAATAGCTGCCGGTCGATAAATATCTGCTGCAATCATCATCGGTCGAGCTTTCTGCTCGGTTTTTAGTTTATTGGCCAATTTTCCTGCAAAGGTTGTTTTACCAGCTCCTTGCAGACCGACCATCATAATTATGGTTGGAATTTTAGGGGATTTATTCAGTTCAGATGTTTCAGACCCGAGAATCTCGGTTAATTCATCATTAACAATCTTAATAACTTGTTGTGCAGGGTTTAAAGTATCAATTACTTCATGACCCAAAGCCCGAGTGCGGATATTTTTAACGAAATCCTTGACCACTGATAAGGCAACATCAGCCTCTAAGAGAGCCAGTCGGATTTCCTTGGTGACTTCCTGAATATCGCTTTCTGAAATTTTCTTTTTGCCACGTAAGCCTTTAAAAACATTCTGTAAACGCTCTGTTAAACTCTCAAATGCCATAATCTGATTTTTCTCCTTTTATTTTAGACCTTTATTTAGGTTTTTACCTATTCTCTGTTATCAATAGCCAAAAGAATCGCAATTTTCTCTTGTAAATAAGCGTCTTTGGGATAGTGCTGAGCCATTTCATCAAGAATCTGACTACGGACAATGTAGTCAGAATACATATGTAACTTCATCTCATAGTCTTCTAAAATCTTCTCGGTACGTTTAATATTATCATAAATCGCCTGACGGCTGACTTGAAATTCGTCAGCAATTTCAGCTAGACTATAATCATCAGCATAATAAAGTTCAATGTAGTTCATTTGCTTATCAGTCAGAAGTGCTGCATAAAACTCAAATAAGGCGTTCATGCGGTTCGTTTTTTCGATTTCCATGAGCTTAATTATATCAGAAAAGGCTACGCTTTAACAGTCTTTTTATCACTATTTTCAATGAAAAGAGTCATTCTCTTAGCTAGCAAGTATTTTTATCCAACTAAAGCAATTTAGTGACCTTAATCGACTAAGGCAAGGCATCCCAAAACCAGCAATAGTTACGCATTGCATAACATAAATAGAATTATGTCATATAAAGGAAGCTTAAGCTACCTAGATCATTGAAGGTTAGTGAAAGAAAAATCCCCTACCAAAAGTAGAGGATTAAGGCACTCAATGAGTGTGATAAAAAGGTTCACACAATTTATCAAGGTCGGCTCCTGCCATTGACCTCCCCTGCGAAAAAGTGGCTAATGCCACATTCGGCTCATCGCATAACCTTATCTTATCAAAAAAGAAAGATATTTGCAAGTTTCCCATCTGTATTCTGATGAGCTTTTATCAGAACAAGCCGATAGCTGTCCCATCCTCTGCAACATCCATATTTAAAGCAGCTGGTTGCTTGGGAAGTCCTGGCATAGTCATCACATCACCCGTTAGGGCAACAATAAAGCCTGCTCCCGTCTTAGGGATAAACTCACGAATGGTCATATCAAAATCAACTGGTGCCCCTAGCAGACTCTGGTTATCAGAGAAACTGTATTGTGTTTTAGCCATACAAATCGGCATTTTGTCCCATCCAAATTGCGAAAACTGTTTGAGTTGATTTTTAGCTTTTGCAGTGTAATTAACCGATTGTCCACCATAGATTTGGGTGACAATTTTTTGGATTTTCTCTTCAATACTATCTTGGTCGCTGTAGAGGCGTTGGTAATCAGCCTTATCCTCGTCAATCACTTTAACAACCGTTTCCGCCAAGGCCAAGCCACCCTCTGCACCCTTAGCCCAAACGCTAGCTAGCTCAACAGGGACATCAATATCTGCACACAAAGCTTTAAGCGTAGCAATTTCACTTTCAGTATCTGAGACAAATTCATTAATGGCAACAACTGCTGGAACACCAAACTTCCGTATATTTTCGATGTGGCGTTTTAAGTTAGCAAAGCCATCCTTAAGGGCTTCTATATTTTCTTTTGCCAGATCACTTTTAGCGACGCCTCCATGCATTTTTAGAGCACGTAAGGTGGCAACAATGACAACCACGTCTGGGGTTTTAGGTAAATTTGGTGTCTTGATATCAAGGAATTTTTCTGCACCTAAATCCGCACCAAATCCTGCCTCTGTTACAGTATAATCTGCCAATCGTAGAGCAGTTGATGTCGCAAGAACGGAGTTACACCCGTGG
>DIXV01000098.1:55056-55230 GCA_002436115.1 Streptococcus sp. UBA6071
GATATTTGCAAATGGCCCACCGTGAACAAAAGCTGGTGTTCCATAAATGGTTTGAACCAGATTCGGTTTGATGGCATCCTTAAGAATAAGGGTGAGCGCTCCTTCTACCTTCAAATCCTCAACATAAACAGGTGTGCGATCATAGCGATAAGCAATAACAATCTTGGACAAGCG
>DIXV01000098.1:55468-55766 GCA_002436115.1 Streptococcus sp. UBA6071
TTTTTAAGGTCTTTGATATCTGTTGCTAGGCAAAGAATTGCCATAATTTCTGAAGCAACTGTAATGTCAAAACCATCTTCACGAGGAACCCCATTAACGGGACTCCCTAACCCAATGATAACCTGACGTAAGGCGCGATCATTAAGGTCAACAACACGTTTCCACATGATACGACGTTGATCAATCCCTAACGCATTACCTTGTTGTAAATGATTATCCAGAAGAGCAGCTAGAGCATTGTTGGCTGTCGTGATGGCATGCATATCTCCCGTAAAATGAAGATTGATATCTTCCATAG
>DIXV01000098.1:55950-57226 GCA_002436115.1 Streptococcus sp. UBA6071
TGAAGATTGATATCTTCCATAGGAAGCACTTGTGCTAGACCGCCACCTGCAGCCCCACCCTTAATTCCCATAACGGGACCAAGGGATGGCTCACGAAGAGCAATCATTGTTTTTCTGCCTATTTTATTAAGGGCATCTGCCAAGCCGATACTCATGGTTGACTTTCCTTCTCCTGCTGGCGTTGGATTGATGGCAGTCACTAGAATGAGCTTTCCTGCTTGGTTCTTCTTTACAGATTCGATTTTTTCAAAAGACAGCTTGGCTTTGTATTTCCCATATAATTCTAAGTCATCAAAAGAAATACCTACTTTTTCGACAATATCAGTAATGGGTTTAAGTTCAACGCTTTGAGCGATTTCAATATCAGATTTCATAACAACTCCTTTACACTAATGACCTTATTATAGCAAAAACAGAAAAATATTGCACTGTTTACTAGATTTTCTTAATTATGTTCGGAAAATACCTGTTTCCAAGTAATTATTAGGTATCATCTTTCAGATAATCCCCTTCTTCAAACTGTTTTTCCAGATACTCAGCCAAAGAAGTGGCTGGTCGTTTTAAAACGCGGCTAATAGCATCTGAGACACCAGACTGTTCTCCTACTGCAATGGCTGTATAAGTTGTCACCCAGGCATCGTATTCCCAGTTTTGAGCAGGCCACTCTTTCCGTGATTGATACGCTTCATCAACTGTCTCTTCAAGATAAGACAGCTCTTTACCCAAATGCTCTCCTACCTGCTGGACAATATCAGACATGGATAAGTCCTCTGGTCCTGTCAAGTCAAGAGTTTGGTTTTCCCACTTCTCAGGATTTTGTAAAATCGTCGCCGCCACTGCTGCGATATCTGAACGTAAAACTGCAGATACTCTTCCAAGCCCAGCAGGTCCTTTTATCTCCCCATAAGTTTGACATAGCTCTACAAAGAAATCCAAATAAAAATTATCCCTCAAAAAAGTATAGGTAAGCCCCTTGGATTTAATGTAGCTTTCTGTTGCAGCATGGTCACGCGCTAAGGTGAACGTTGAATCAGAAGCAGCCTTGTAAAATGAAGTATAGACGATATGTGTAACGCCTGCCTTCTCTGCTGCATCTATAAAATCATAGTGCTGTTGCAGACGATTCGGATGTTCAGCTGCTGAAACCATAAAAAGAACGGATACCCCTGTCAAAGCCTCCACTGTTTCTGGTGTCTTATCATAGCTGGCCTTATAAACCTCCGCTTTAGGTAATTTTATAGCCCTTTCTGGACGTCTCGCCAAGTGTCTTGCAAAG
>DIXV01000098.1:57446-57600 GCA_002436115.1 Streptococcus sp. UBA6071
ACGTCTCGCCAAGTGTCTTGCAAACAAACCTGCTTCTGATATCCTTTGGGCAACAAGCCCACCTAATTGTCCCGTTACACCTGTAAGTCCTAATGTCATTGTTCTTCTCCTTTTATTATCGCATCGTTCAAAAGTATCTTAGCCTAGCTGCCCA
>DIXV01000098.1:57843-62361 GCA_002436115.1 Streptococcus sp. UBA6071
AAACAAAAAAACCCCCCCCCCCACCCCCAAAAAATGAGGTCTTTACTTTTGTAAGGCTAGTAACACCTGGTAAAAATCAGGATGTTCTCGCTTTAAGTTGACTGGTCTTCCTCTATCATTAAGGAAGCCATGCTCTGAATGACCTGAGCAAACAACTTCTCCATCTTGGTTCCTCATGTGATAGGCGATATTTAATTTAGCCCCTCTAAAAGAAACAATCGCAACCTCTATATAAATACGGTCAGGAAAGGTTGTCGGGTGTTTGTATTGGCAATTAACAGAGATGACGGGAGAATGGATTCCCAGTTCTTCCAACTTATCGTAAGACCACCCTATCTCCGCAAGAAAGTCCACTCTCGCCTCTTCCATCCAGCGAATATAGTTAGAATGATGGCTAATCCCCATCTTATCTGTTTCATAATACTGAACCTTATGGACATACATAAACAACTGCCTTCTTTCCTACTTTTCTATATTATACCACCAAAATCTAAATGTGGTGGGAAATCACAATAGATTTTTGCACTCCTTCTTCATTTGATTTATAATAAGTCTAAAAGAAAGAGGACAAGCCATGTACTATCACATTCTAGAAACGTTGACCCCTTGTAGCCGTGAGGCCTGCCTTCAGGGGGATGTTCCCTATGTAGCCGTCTTGACATCTGAGCAATGGCAAGATCAAAAAGAAGCTTTTCGTGTAACGATTGATATGGATTTTGACATGGATACCATTACTACGACCAAGGTACTTGTCAACGCTGATGCCTTGACGGGAAGCTTTAAACAGCCTATCTCAAGTCCCCCTTATGATGTCGAAGGTAATTTTGCCTTCGTCTTAAATGAATTTGGAATAATCCTTATTGAGCAAGGACATTATGTACAGGATAAGGTGCAACATATCCAGAAGACCAAGCATTGGAAATTACCTAGCTTAGAGCGTTTCATCTATGATTTTTTAGAGAGTCTCATTGCACTAGATTTGGACTTTCTAGAATCAATTGACTGGCGTTTTAATGACATGGAAGAGGGGCTCATCCATGGTCTTGAGGGAGCGTTTGATCTAGGGAAACTCAATGGCCATCGTCGGGATTTACTTGCCCTGAATAGCCATTATGAACACCTTGCTGACCTAACACAGGAATTTTACGAAAATGAAAACAATTTCTTTAAAGACAGCAATCTGAGATACTTCCGAAATTTTTCTTCACGGCTGAATTTTTTGCAGAAAAAAGTCAATCATTTGCGTGACTCAAGTGTTCAAATAAGAGACTTAAACAAGTCCCAACTGGACATGAGACAGGGTAAAATTATCGCCATTTTAACGATTGTTACGTCTTGTTGTCTACCATTAAACCTTTTGGTTGGCTGGTACGGGATGAACTTTAAATACATGCCTAAACTTTCAGCAAGCTGGGGATACCCTACCGTCATTCTTTTTGCGATTAGTATTTTCACAACCGCTATTCTCTTTTTCAAATATAAAAAATGGCTATAAAGCAATTCTAGGAGGTTTATTATGGTATTTTTTAGAAAAACCTATCAAACAAAAACGGAGCATACAGCTATCTCCATAGGGTCTGGTGATTTACCTGTCCTTGCAACTCCCAGCTTGGTTGCTTTTATGGAAAATGCCGCTTTCACTTATCTGGCTCCCCATCTTGACCAGACGAAAAGCAGTGTTGGCATAGAAGTGACCATCCAGCACTTAGCCGCCTCTCAGGTTGGACAAGACATTACAATCCTAATCACAGCTGTTCAACATGAGAGGCATTATTACCACTTTGAACTGGAAGCTTACGCAGGTGATACCTTAGTTGGACGAGGAAAGCACCGTCGCGCTATCGTTATAATTGAGCGTTTTTTAGGAAAATAACAGGACATAAAATCCATTGTTCTACCTGCATTTTATCACCTCTTGAAGATCATCTTTTTTTGGGTTGAAATAAAAAAGCTATTTTAAGAAAAAAAGCTCAGTTTGTGTCTAATTATTTGACATTAATCCACTACGACAAAACCTCACTAGAAAAAATAGCTAGTGAGGTTTGCTCATTATTAATGGTAGGCTAGACATTAAGAAGAAGCGAGTTCAGCTACTCCTTAACCAAGCTGGCCGCACCGATGACACCAGCATCGTTTCCCAAGGTGGCTAATTTGAGTTGGGTTGACTGCCTCACTATAGGGAAAGCATATTTTTCAAAGTCTGCTTTTATTCGTTCTAAGAGAAAATGACCAGCTGCTGATACCCCACCACCGATGATAATAAAGGAAGGGTTCAAGGTATTAGCAAGTTGAGCACAAGCCAAGCCTAAATAGTCTGAAAAGATGGCGACCACTTTTTCAGCAAATGGATCTCCTTCTTTAGCAAGATCAAAAATAAGCTTAGCTGTCAATTGTTCATCCTTAAGCAACTGATTAAGCTTAGCGTCTTCGGAAAAAGAAGAGCTTTCTCTCTTGGTAATATTGACAATCCCAGTTGCACTAGCAACAGTCTCTAGGCAGCCCACATTACCACAGGTACAACGTAGCGTATTGCCAGCCATTGGGATATGTCCGATTTCACCGGCACTACCCGCAACCCCGTGTAGGATTTGTCCATTGATCACAACACCCCCACCTACACCTGTCCCAAGTGTGATGAAGATAATATCAGAAGCATTTTCACCTGCACCAAGCCAGCCTTCTCCCTTGGCAGCAGCATTGGCATCGTTTTCAAGAACAAAAGGGACTCCCAATTCTTTCTCAAAAATAGCTTTAATCGGTTGTTCAGTATCCCAACCAAGGTTATAGGCTCCTGTCACAGTTCCTTCAGTATAGTTGATTTGTCCAGGGCTTCCCATGCCAATTCCTTGAATATGAGCCAAGTCTATTTTGTGCTCTGCTAGCTCTTTCTTGATGGAAGCAATGATATCCGAAACAATGTGAGCTCCCTTATCTGCTGTATTGGTCACAATACTCCACTGATGTTCAATACTTCCTTGAAGCGATAGGACTGCAATTTTTACAGATGTTCCTCCAAGGTCAACGCCGATAATTTTCTTGGCCATCGTTTTCTCCTTACGTTATAGGTCATAATTCCTTATAGGTGACTAAGAAAATAGGCTCCCATATTGCCCTTAGACAATTAAAGTAAACGCTTTCTAGTCATTTTTTATTGTACCACAACGATGAAAAGAAGGCAACTGAGAGACTGAAAAGGTGGGCGTCTGAGCGTGTTTTTCGACAGTAAGTAAAGCACCAAACTAGACTCTTCTGTCCTGGGAGGACTCTTACGAGAGAGTCGGCATCTTCCATCTATCTGCTTCCAGTCCGTCAACTCAATCCTGCCATGACTTTCTTGCTTCTCTTGATGTCATTGGCGTTCATGCTCATCAAGAGGTAAATCTTTATAAGCTGTTCGATAACCGACCTGTAGAAGTTTACCGTCCTTAATGAGAAGCGGACGTTTAAGTAACATCCCATCTCCCGAAAGGAGAAGAAATGCTTCTTCCTGTGATAGGTCTCCTATTTTGTCTTTCAATCCCAGTTCGCGGTAACTCCTTCCACTCGTATTAAAAAGTTTTTTAAGCTCCAAATCCGAATGGTCTAACCAGCCTCTCAGCTCTTCAGCGGTGGGAGGCTGAGTTTTAATATCAATTGCTTCAATCATCACATTTAGTTTAAGCAATTCTGCTTTGGCTCTACGGCAAGTTGAACACTTGGGGTACTCGTAAAAGGTATACATCGCTTTTCTCCAATCTTTATATAAACTTGTGGGCTTGGGGCTACTTCTTCCCTATCAGATGGTCAAGGTCCTGGTGAAACCGAGTAAAGTAGAGTTGGTCTCTGCTCCATCAAAGAGCGGACATAGCCTGCCTTATTATGCTAGGCAATCAATAAATAATACTCTGGACCTCTTCAAAAGCCAGAGTATTATGTAAGCCTGTTTTGAGCTAAGTCCGACTAGCCCTTAAAGGCATCCGTCAAGACTTGAAACTCCTCATTAGTCAAGGTAATTCCCTTGCCCATCTTGGTGTGATCGGGACTCCATGATCGTATATCATATTTTGCCTCAGCACCGTTGAAACTAACACGATTTAGTTCCTTGGTCCATCCTTTATCATTTTCTGATAAAACCAGCAGTTGTTCAACAATTTCAAATTTAAATTCAGCCATTTGACTACCTCCTAACATTTAATTCGTTATTTCCTTGTTATTTTTGAAAATTTTTATATAATTAGTGTATCAAGACTTTGGAGTTTTTGCGATGAAAAAGATTTTTCTACCAATGATGGACCACTTTAACAATTTTATCCTAGGCAAAAATAAGTTACAGCCTATTAAAATTCGTCCTAAACAAGATATTAAACAGATGATTCAACGGGCTTTAGATAAGAAATCGGCAGTCCACGTTATCTATTCAGATCGGGATTTTATAGGGGATATTGTCAAATATGATGGTCAAAAAGAACAGCTTATCCTACAGAATTTTAAGCGAAGCATCACCCTTATTATCCAATTTAATGAAATCAAAAAAGTATC
>DIXV01000098.1:62598-63637 GCA_002436115.1 Streptococcus sp. UBA6071
GGCTAAAGAGCCTGTTCCTGCTTTCCTAGTCACATCGTTAGACAGCAAATCTTAGGAAGTCCTTTTTAGGCTCTGACAGTCAGGCTAGTCTTGTCCTCTTTATAAAGGTTAACAAGACCTGATTTACATGCCCTAACCATATCTCCTGGTGCAACTGCCTGAGGTAGACGAATTGTCAAAAGTTCCATGGGGTTTGGTGCACGATCAATTCGTTCACCCTCCTCATTGGTTAGTTCCCGAATAACCGTTTCAAAATGCCGGAAACCTGGTCCATAGAATTCAACCGCATCCCCTTCTTGAATAACATTACGCTGACGAATAGTTGCTGTCATGGTTTCTTCATCAAAAGCCACTACCTCAGCAACGAATTTATACTCTGGAATCTTACGACGTGCACCGAAAAGTTGCTCGTTTTCTGTTGGTGTTTGATAATAGAAACCTGTCGCTAGTTCACGTTGAGCCACCTTCCAAAGTTCATCTATCAAGTCTTGTTTAATGGCCTCAAACGTTTCAGGGCTTTCTAAATAAGCATCGACCGCCGCCTTATAACAGTTAGTTACAGTTGAGACGTAGTGAATAGACTTCATCCGCCCTTCAATCTTAAGGCTATCTACCCCGTTTTCAATCAGGTCAGGGATGTGGTCAATCATACTCATATCAACTGCAGACATCGAGTATTCTTCAGGAATTTCTCCCTTTAAACTACGACGCTCTTGACCGAATGGCATTTCATACAGATCATACTTCCAACGACAAGATTGAGAACATCCTCCACGATTAGCATCACGATGGCTCATGTGATTAGACAAGACACAACGTCCTGAGTAGGAAATACACATCGCACCATGCACAAAGGCTTCAATTTCAACATCTGTACGTTTTCTTATTTCAGCAACCTCGGCCATAGAGACTTCTCGTGCCAAGACCACTCGTGTCAAACCGAGCTTCTTCCAGAATTCAAAGGTTTCCACATTGGTAGCTGAGGCTTGAGTAGACAGATGAATTTCTAGCCCAGGTGCTTCTGTCGCTGCTGTCATAG
>DIXV01000098.1:63777-65372 GCA_002436115.1 Streptococcus sp. UBA6071
TGAATTTCGAGTCCAGGTGCTTCTGTTGCTGCTGTCATAATCAGGGCAGGATCCGAAACAATCACGGCATCAATCCCCATATCACGAAGTTCACAAAACCATGCTCCCGCACCAGCTTCATTGCCTTCGTGCATAATCATGTTGGCAGCAACATAAACCTTGGCATTGCGGGCATGGGCGTATTCAATCCCCTCACGCATCTGCTCTTGGGTGAAATTACCCGCTCGACTACGAAGACCATAGGCTTGTCCGCCGATAAAGACAGCATCAGCACCATAATCTACTGCTACCTTTAGTTTTTCCAAGGTTCCAGCAGGTGATAAGACCTCTGGACGTTTTAATGTTTTCGTCATATTTTCTCCTAAATGATTTGTCGGCTATCCCAATCAAAAATCCCTTCCTAAAAGGGACAAATTTCTGATTGAAGCCCTTCTTTTATCGCCTTAAATCAATATACTCACTGATATAATCTATCGCAAAAGCTCCAAAAATCAAGGAAGCAAATTCTCCAACTCCCGTTGTTAACCAAGTCAAGAAAAACGGAGAGTTATATAAAACCGCTAACTCCGCAGCAATGGTAAACATGGATAAGGAAAAGAAGATGGCAAAATAGAAGAAGGCTTTATTAATGAGACCACCAAATAAATAGTCCTTTTGATACCGCTTAAAAAGATGAACACCTAATGATAAGAAGATTAAGGTTGATCCTCCTCCAACAAATACATCTATCCAACCAAATTGAAAAAGATTTGCAATCATACAGCCCAATGTGACACTGATAATATATTTTTTGTTATAAAAGGCCATAAAGTTCATCATCTCTGACACACGAAACTGATACATGCCATAAGAGATACTATTAAGTGGTGGTGTTATGGTTAACACAACGTAGATAGCAGCCACTATAGAAATTTGGGCTAAATCACGGGTGTTTAATGTCTTAGTCATTTACTTGTCTCCTTTGGCGGCCATGCCGCTTGTAATATGCTTGACAAAAGGAAGGAAGTGTCAAGAGTTGTTAAAATGCAACGTCTCCAGTATAGCATATTTCTCCAAAAAATGGTAGACTATTTTTATGAATAAATTAACAAATAAGCTATTGAATAACGAAATCATAACCTATCTCTTTTTTGGTGGATTAACCATGGTTTTATCCATCAGCTTGCGTGAGCTCTTCTTCAATATACTACATAATGCGTCCTTGGCTTCTGTTTTTTCTAATATCATAGCGATTCTATTTGCCTTTGTGCTTAATGACCGCTTTGTCTTCAAACAAGCCCGTGAAGGTCGGCTAAAGCGGCTCTTTAAATTTTCGCTCTTTCGTCTAGTTACCTTAATACTTGAAATCGTTCTGGCTTACCTATTTGTTGATCAATTCCCACAGGTTATTGGTCAATTTGTTAATAACGATATCAAAATGGTTAACCGAATTGAAACCTTAATTGGTCAGGTTTTAACAGTCATCCTCAATTATATTTTATCAAAAGCATTTGTCTTCAGAGGTCAAAAAAAGAAATAGCTACTGATTTTTAGTTTACGGATGAATGAACCCTCATCCATGCAATGGTGACAAAAAACGTCCAAAACCTATATTA
>DIXV01000098.1:65651-73721 GCA_002436115.1 Streptococcus sp. UBA6071
TAAACCGTATTAGTGAATTTACGACCTGTTCTGCCATCTAAAAATACGGTTGCCAAGCAATCCATTAAAATAGTGAAAAAGATGTCAGCATTTAGCTGGCATCCTTTTGTTATTCCCTAAAGAACAAACTTAAACCACTTCTTCTTGGTCTTCCACAAATTGAGAATTATAAAGATCTGCATAGAAGTTTCCTTGAGCTATCAATTCCTCATGATTCCCTTGTTCAATAATATTCCCATCTCGCATAACAAGGATTAAATCGGCATTTTTAATCGTTGACAAGCGGTGGGCAATGACAAATGATGTCCGCCCTTCCATTAGTTTATCCATAGCTTTTTGGAGCAATTCTTCTGTACGGGTATCAACAGATGATGTTGCTTCGTCAAGAATAAGCAAAGGGGCATCCTTAAGCAAGGCACGTGCAATCGTCAGCAATTGTTTTTGACCGACAGATAAGGTGACGGACTCATCTAAGTAAGTGTCATACCCCTTAGGAAGGGTCATGATAAAGTGGTGAACACCGACAGCTTTAGCCGCATCAATAACACGCTCATCTGAGATCCCAGTTTGGTTGTAAACTAAATTTTCTTTAACCGTTCCTTCAAAGAGCCAAGTGTCTTGCAGAACCATTGCAAAAGCATCGTGAACCTCTTGGCGTGTCATATCGTTGATATCCACGCCGTCAATCTTAATCTGCCCCTTATCAATCTCGTAGAATTTCATAAGCAGATTGACAATGGTTGTCTTACCAGCTCCAGTCGGACCAACAATAGCAACTTTTTGCCCTTTTTTAGCCTGTGCAGAAAAATCATGGACTATGATTTTGTCTTGATGATAACCAAACTGGACATGTTCAAAGACAACATCGCCATGCGCAATGGCCAATTGTTGGGTTTTGCCACTCTCATCTTCCATTTCTTCTTCTGCAAGGAATTCAAAGACACGGCCCATAGCGGCACTGGCAGATTGTAATTGGGTAATGGATTGAGCAATCTGTGACAGAGGTTGAGAAAAAATACGCACATAGGCCATGAAAGCAACAATCGTACCGATAGTAATCTCACCGTTAATGGTCATAACCGATCCAACGACAGAAACCATAACATAGCCGAAATTTCCAATAAAGACCATCATTGGCATCATGACCCCTGAGAAGAACTGAGACTTCCACATACTTGAATACAGTGTGTTGTTCAACGCCTCAAAATAGGTTTTGCTCTCATTGACTGCATTATAACTGCTTACCACATTGTGACCTGAGTAGGTTTCTTCAATGAAACCATTGATATTTGCTAGGTTAGCTTGCTGGCGTTGAAAATGAGGCTGCGATTTTGCCATGATTAAGAGTGACAGGACGAACCCACCAAGAACAGACAAAACTGCTGTTGTCGCCATTGTCACATTGGTTACAAACATCATGTAAATAGCTGCTACTAAGAGAATACTTGAATTGATGACGGTTCCCAAACTTTGATTCAGCGACTGACTGGCTGTATCAACATCATTGGTAACTCGAGAAAGGGTATCTCCCTGTGAATGGCTGTCAAAATAATGCAAAGGAAGGCGATTGATTTTCTCTGCAATTCCTGTCCGAAGACGCTGTGAGAAGTATTGAACAACACTTGATATGATAAAGCCTTGTCCATAAGAAAAGAGAGATCCCACACCATATAAAATAGCTAAGGCCAATCCAATCTTGGAAATCTGTTCCACATCAATGCCTGTCAGAAGACCCTCAGTGATTAAATCTGTCATTTCACTTAGTTTATCAGGCCCTACGACTGTGATAATACTTGAAACAATGGAAGCAATGACCGCAAAGATAAATGGTAGTTTAAAGCCCTTGATATAAGGGGATAGCTGCCGATAGTATGACTGCCTTTTTATCTGTTTAGTTGCCATTTTCTAACTCCTCCTTAGATAGTTGAGAGTAAGCAATTTCCTGATAGACCTTATTGGTCGCCAAGAGTTCTTTATGCTTTCCTTTTCCAACGACTTTTCCTTCGTCCAAAACAAGGATTAAATCGGCATCCATAATTGTCGAAATACGTTGTGCCACAATTAATTTGGTTGTTTGAGCTGTTCGTTTTAACAAGTCCTGACGTAGGGTTCTGTCTGTCTTGTAGTCAAGAGCGGAGAACGAATCATCAAAGATGAGAATCTCAGGTTTCCTTGCCAAAGCACGCGCTATGGCTAGACGCTGTCTTTGTCCGCCTGAGAAGTTTGTGCCCCCCTGTGCAACTTCTTCGTCTAAGCCCTTCTCCTTGGCTTCTACAAATGATTTTCCTTGAGCTAGATCGAGAGCTTCCCAAATCGCATCATCTGATAAAGGGCTAGCATAGCTAGCACCCATCGTCAGATTTGAGCGGATTGTTCCGCTAAACAGCACTGCTTTTTGTGGAATATAGCCCACTTTATTATTCAATTCCTCATGAGAATAATTTTTGATGTTGATACCATCAATCTTAATCGTTCCTTGAGTAGCATCGTAAAAGCGTGGAATAAGATTGACCAAGGTCGATTTACCTGAACCAGTTGACCCAATAAAAGCGACGGTTTGTCCAGCTTCAGCCTTAAAACTAACGTGCTCAATTACAGCTTCAGAATGTTTACTGTAGCGAAAAGAAACATCTTCAAAGGCAATATGCCCCCGTGTTTGAGGAGAATCGCCCTTCGTCTCTTTCTTGTAAATAATAGATGATTCAAAGGCCAACACCTCATTAATCCGTTCAGCAGAAACCAGAGCCCTTGGAAGAATCATAAAAACAATTGTCATCAACATAAAGCCCATAACCACTTGCATCCCGTAAGATGAGAAGACAACCATATCACTAAAGAGTGTCAGCTTTTCACTAACATTGGCAGCTTCAATAAGATAAGCCCCAATCCAATAGACCGATAACGTCAACCCCGATGAAATTAAAATCATAATCGGAGTCATCATGGCCATCAAACGGTTAACAAAAAGATTCAGCCTAGTTACTTCGTCATTGGCTTTAGAGAATTTTTCATCTTGATAGGCTTCTGCATTGTAAGCACGAACCACTCGAATACCTGACAAGATTTCTCTTGTGATTGAATTCAGCTTGTCTGTCAGTTTTTGAACCAAGCCTTGTTTTGGAAAGGCCAGTAACAAAAGAGCCGACAACATGAGAAGCAAGACCAGAACTGACACAATAACTGCCATTGTCCATTCCCCGCTCTTACCAGCAATCTTAGTCATCGCCCAAGCCGCCATAATTGGTCCCTTTGTCACAACCTGCAAACCAATGGTAATTAAGATTTGAAGCTGGGTCAAATCATTAGTTGTCCTTGTTAATAAGCTGGGAATAGAGAATTGTTTAATCTCTGCTTGGGAATAGTCCATAACTTGATTGTAAATGCTAGATCGCAAGCGTGTTGTAAAACTTGCTGCGACACGAGCTGCAATAAAGCCGACAAGAACGGCGGTTGCAAAACTTAAAAGAGACAAGACGATCATTACCCCGCCAGGCCTCATAATGTCAGATGCTTTTGTCCCTTCTTGTTGCAGTAAGATTGTCATTTCAGAAATATAACTAGGAATTTCCAACTCCAACCAAACGCCTAAGCCCACAAGCCCAATACTAAAAAGCGTTAAGGCCACCTCTTTAGGTGTCATCTTTTTCAATAATGTATACATCACATTCTCCTTATCCTATACTGGCTTCACTCTTGCTTACCTGATGCCAGATTTATCCTGATTTGAGCCACTACTCGACGAATATGGTCAAAATCTTCCCTAGAAAGTCCCTTAAAAATTGTTTTCTCCATTTCTTGGATAAAAGCGTGCAATTTCTCAGCTTTTTTCAGACCAAACGCTGTCAACTGAACATGCTTGTAGCGTTTATCATTTTTAGAAGGGACAATTTCAACAAAGCCATTTTTCTCCATCCGCTTTATCAGGTTTGAGGCAACAGATTTTGAAACCTGTTGCTCCCTCTCAATATCCTTAATAAAAACTTCTTTATCCTGATGTTGGTAGAGATAGCTAACCGCATGCCCTTGAGGGCCTCCCAAATGTTCAACACCATGTTCTTTAGCTAAGTTACCAATAGCAACTTCCAGCTGATTGGCAAAAAGTTTCAGCTCTTGAATGGGGTCACGTTTCATCATTCATTCGTCCTCTCTCATCATTTCCATGAAAGCTATTATAGTTCTTATGGGAACTATTGTCAAGAAAAAAGTTTCCATAAGAACTATTTTTAAAACATTATCAAAACTAGAGGAAGAAAAAAAGGGCTTGATCTCCCCTTAATTTCTGCAAAAATGTTGCAATACCTATCTATAAAATAATCTAGCCAGAACAGATTTCCCTACTAAACAGGCAGAAAAGCCCGAATACCTAAGCATTTAAGGGCTATCTACCTTGAGCAAGAGTCGTTTCAAGACCAATGGAACAAGCAAAAATAACCACGCTGCCCGAAGTCAAGCTCGGAAAGACAGCGTGGTTGGTTGGCGACTCCTTCTCTTACACCACTAGAAGGGATAGAGGAGATAGCCACTTTTTGAGGTTACGGTCTAGTGATGGATTAAATTGCTTTAGTTATAAAGCCACGACTCTCTAAAACCTTAAGCATGGCATTAGCTGTATCCATAGCAGTGAAGAGAGGGATTCCGTGCTCAATAGCTGACCGACGAATGATTTCACCGTCTTCATCAGCCGTGCGTTTGGTTCCTACAGTATTGATAATGGTTTGAACCTTACCAGTCTTAACTAAAGCAGGGATATCATTTTGGGCATCTTCACCTATCTTATTGACCAATTGGGTGGTGACACCGTTCTCTGATAGGAACTTTGCTGTCCCATTGGTGGCTAAGATGGTATAACCAATCGTTTCAAATCGTTTGGCTAAATCTAGCGCTTCTTCCTTGCCATCGTCTGCAATGGTGAACACCACATTACCAAAGGTTGGTAGGTGGAGATAAGAGGCTTCAAAAGCTTTGTAAAGAGCTTTCTCTAAGGTCATATCAGACCCCATTACTTCTCCTGTCGATTTCATTTCAGGCCCAAGTAGACTATCTACTTTGGCTAGTTTAGTAAAGGAAAAGACTGGTGCCTTAACGTGAACCTGATGACTCTCTGGATAGAGACCATCTTGGTAGCCGAGGTCTGCAAGTGTTTTGCCAAGTATCAACTGGGTGGCTACCTGAGCCATTGGAATATTGGTTACTTTAGAAAGGAAGGGAACAGTACGGCTGGCTCGTGGATTAACTTCAATGACATAGACCTTTTCATCCTTGATGACAAATTGAATATTCATCATGCCGATACAGTTCAAGCCAATCGCCAACTTTTTAGTGTAGTCAGCAATGGTTGCCTGAATCTCTTTAGACAGGGTTTGAGGGGGGTAAACAGCCATGGAGTCTCCTGAGTGAACACCAGCACGTTCAATATGCTCCATGATTCCTGGAATGAGAACGTCCTGACCATCTGAAATGGCATCCACTTCACATTCCCGACCAACAAGATAAGAATCAACTAGAACGGGATGGTCTGGACTTGCCTTAACTGCTGTACGCATATAGGCACGAAGATCCGTTTCATTTTCAACGATTTCCATAGCACGACCACCTAAGACATAAGACGGGCGAACCAGAACGGGGAAACCAACCTTACGAGCAGCCATAACAGCTTCTTCTTCATTTGTTGCTGTATAGCCTGGCGGTTGTGGAATATCTAGTGCCTTAAGAGCCTGTTCAAATAGGTTGCGATCCTCGGCACGATCAAGGTCAGCTACTTGTGTCCCCATAATCTTGACGCCAGCATCGGATAGACTTTCGGCTAAATTAATGGCCGTTTGACCACCAAATTGCACCACCACTCCCTTGGGTTTTTCTAAGTCGATCACATTCATCACATCTTCAAAGGTCAACGGTTCAAAGTAGAGTTTGTCAGACACAGAGAAATCCGTTGATACTGTTTCTGGGTTTGAATTCATGATAATTGCTTCGTAGCCTGCTTCTTGAATCGCCTTCACCGAATGAACCGTTGCATAGTCAAATTCTACACCTTGACCAATACGGATCGGGCCCGAACCTAGAACCAAGACAGATTCATTGTCAGACACGATGGATTCATTTTCCAGACCGTAGGTTGAATAGAAGTAAGGGGTCTCCGATTCAAACTCTGCGGCACAAGAATCTACCATTTTATAGACAGGAACTATCCCATTTTCTAGGCGAAGCTGTCGAACGGCTTGAGCACTTGTCTTCCAAAGGTCTGCAATCTTTCGGTCTGCAAAGCCATTTTTCTTGGCTTGTTTGAGCAAGTCTATATTTTGAGGCTGTTGTGCCAACTCTTGCTCAATTTCAACGATATGGAGGAACTTATCCAAGAAAAAGAGATCAATTTTGGTCAAGTTTGCCAGCTCTTCTGTTGTATAGCCTCGACGGATAGCTTCTGACAGATAGAAGAGACGATCATCTTGAGCTTTGACAATCTTTTCTATCAAGTCATCGTCAGCCACTTGAGTAAGTTCAGCCATTTCATTATGGTAGGTACCGATTTCCAGAGACCGACATGCCTTGAGTAAGCTTTCTTCAATATTACGACCAATAGCCATGACCTCGCCTGTTGCCTTCATTTGAGTACCAAGACGACGTTCTCCCTTTTCAAACTTGTCAAAGGGGAAGCGAGGAATTTTAGCCACCACATAGTCAAGGGCTGGCTCAAACATGGCATAGGTAGAACCTGTGACAGGATTGATCATTTCATCAAGGGTTAAACCAACTGCAATTTTAGCAGCCAACTTGGCAATAGGGTAGCCTGTCGCTTTAGAGGCAAGGGCAGATGAACGTGATACCCGTGGATTGACCTCAATGATGTAATACTTAAAGCTATTTGGATCAAGGGCTAATTGAACGTTACAGCCCCCTTCAATTTTAAGAGCACGAATGATCTTCAAGCTAGCATCACGCAGCATTTGGTTTTCAATATCTGATAAGGTTTGAGTCGGGGCAAAGACGATCGAATCTCCTGTGTGAATACCGACAGGATCAAAGTTTTCCATATTACAAACCACAAGTGCATTGTCTGCTGAATCCCGCATCACTTCGTATTCAATTTCCTTGAAGCCTGCAATAGAGCGTTCAATCAAACATTGAGTGACTGGTGATAATTTTAAACCGTTGTCTGCGATTTCCCGAAGTTCCTCTTCATTAGCACACATTCCGCCACCTGTACCACCCAGCGTAAAGGCTGGTCTCACGATAACAGGGTAGCCAATCGTTCTAGCAAAGGCAACAGCTTCTTCAACCGTATTGACAATCTCTGATTCAGGGATTGGTTGGTCCAACTCTTCCATCAATTGCTTAAACAGATCACGGTCTTCTGCTTGATCAATGGCAGATAATTTTGTTCCCAAAAGCTCAACGCCCAAATCTTCCAGAATCCCTGCCTTTGCTAATTCCATCGCCATGTTAAGACCCGTTTGTCCTCCTAGAGTTGGTAGGAGAGCATCTGGTCTTTCTTTTCTGAGAATCTGAGTGACAAACTCCAAGGTGATGGGTTCAATATAGACCTTATCGGCAATTTCTTTATCCGTCATAATGGTTGCGGGATTGGAATTAACAAGAACAACTGAATAGCCTTCTTCTTTCAAAGCTAAACAGGCCTGAGTTCCTGCATAGTCAAATTCCGCCGCTTGACCGATGATAATCGGACCTGAACCGATAACCATAATTTTGTTAATATCTGAACGTTTTGGCATTGTATTCCTCCTATTTGCCGACTCACTGTTCGACCTTAAATATGCAATTGATTCTTTCAACGATTCCTTGATAGGCTAGATTGGCTGCATCCAGCGTAGTGACTTCGCTCCCCGTTGTGTTTACCGTATTTCCCATCGTTCTCCCTTAATCTGATACTGTCTCTCTTAAGCGTGATCCATCCTCATAGTCAAGCACCACGGAATAGTAATAGCCTCTATTGCTGTCACTTCCCGCAAGCCGTAACATAAAGTCTTTATTTTTATTGGCTGGAATGTAATTCTGAAACACATCATCCTCTGCAGTGTAGTTGATTCTAAAACTACCATTTTGAAAGTTATA
>DIXV01000065.1:0-224 GCA_002436115.1 Streptococcus sp. UBA6071
TCCTTATTCTTTTTTGGGAATTTCACTGTAACATGTTATAATAGGGCAATAAAGCCTTTATAAGACTAAAAAATTACTACAGATATAGGAGGTGGCTTGTGGATATCCGTGTCCTTAATTATTTTGTGACGATTGTTCAACAAAAAAACATCACGCATGCTGCTGAAAACCTGCATGTCACGCAACCCACACTATCACGACAGATTAAAGAGCTAGAAGAGGAA
>DIXV01000065.1:422-3043 GCA_002436115.1 Streptococcus sp. UBA6071
AACATTGAAATAAAAAAAAAAAAAAAGAAAAAAAAAAGAAAAAAAGAAAAAAAGAATGGATGTGATACTTTTCTACCGTGGGAGCCGCGAAATTCAATTGACTGAAGAAGGGCAATACCTTTACAACCGTGCCAAAGAAATTCTTACTCTGGTTAATCAGACGCAGGATAATCTATTGCGAAAAGACGAGATTTCTGGAGAGTTATTCATAGGGACAGCTGAAAGTCCGTCTTTAGATACCATTGCTAAAGCAGCAAAACATATGATTCTTGACTATCCTCAAGTCCGATTTAACTTCCATTCTGGAAATGCAGATAGTATCCTAGAGCGACTGGACAAGGGGCTTCTTGATTTTGGCATTGTTTTTGGACAAGTTGACACTAAAAAGTATAATACCCTCTCCCTTCTTAATCGGGATAAATGGGGAATCTTAGTTCCAATAGACCATCCTTTAGGCGTCAAAGAACAGGTTACCTTTTCTGAGATAATTGACTATCCACTAATTGTGTCCTCCCAAAGTAATGTTGACCGAACGGTTCTAGCGGGTCTGGGGGACTATCACATTGTTGCTTCATATAACCTCCTTTATAATGCCAGCCTTTTAGTGGAAGCTGGTCTGGGGATTGCTGTTTGCCTGGATGGCATTGTCAAGACGAATCAAACGCAATTCATCCCGCTTGTTACTAGGACAAACACGCCTGACTCCTTAAGTCTCATTTGGAAACGTTACATCAGTCCATCACAAACTGCTAAGGTCTTTCTTGAAGAGGTAAAAAATCAACTTAATGTAAGTAAAGATGTCTTAGATTAAGGAGCAGCTATAAATATAAGACGGGTAACCCAAGAACCCTCTCTAAGAATAAAAGACAGACTAGCCTCGAAATGTGTCTGTCTTTTTTAGCGGAAATGTATTGCCGACTACTCGTTTATGGCGTGATGTTCAGATTGTTCAGACCACAACTACTAAATAGGAATCGTCGGATAGCCACTAATATTCTTTTAATCTTCCCTTTTCAACCCTAACTATCTTATCCGCACAAGAAATGGTGCTCTGTCGGTGTGAGATTAAAAAGACATATCCCTTACAATGCTCACGAATAACCTGTAAAAATGATGCTTCATTAAGCGAATCTAGGTTACTGGTTGGTTCATCAAAGATATAACACTCTGCTTGTTTAATCAGGGCACGTGTCAATTCAAGTCGCTGCAACTCACCAGCTGAAAAGAGTTCCTGCTCGCTATTAAGCAAGGTATCTAAACCGTCTTTGCTAGCTAAAATCCTCTCTTTAATCCGACACTTTTCAGCCATTTCCAAAATGAAGGCATCCGAAATTGTCGGGTCACCCAAAGTCAAGTTCTCACGAATGGTTTGACTGAAGATTTGAGGGATTTGTGGGATATAGGCTATCTTATCTTGGACTGAACGACCAGATAGGTCTGTTACAGGATTACCATTCAGTAAAATAGCCCCCTTGGTGGTATCGTACCATCGCATGATTAACTTCATTAACGTACTCTTGCCTGATCCCGACTTTCCAAGCAGACCGATAATTTGATGTTTAGGGAAAGTATGTGTCAACTGATTAAAGATTTCCTGTTCCCGATTTGGATAGGTGAAACTGACTTTTTCAAGCTTAATTGTTGTTAGTTCACTTGACAAATCCCTACCACTTCTATCTATTTCTGGCTCATCTAGCAGTCCATACACCTGACGGGCAGCATTGATGGCACGTTTAAAGCCAAGTGGCAACCGACTAAGTTCTAAGTAAGGTGCAAAAGATGTCGCAAAGAGGACAATAAGGGTCGCTGTTTCTTGTAACCCGATTTGACCAGATAAGTAAGCCTTAAAGGCCAGTAGAGCTACCAGTAGGATCGCTAAACCAATGACCAAAAAGGTTAACGACGCTTGCATATAGGTCGTAACAGCAACTTCTTTTTCCTTCTGATTAACAAACTTACTCTGTTCATTTAATTGCCTAAATGCATGTTCTGTCTTAGCAAACTGTAAGAGCTCCTTCATCCCACGCAGGCTATCTGAAAAAACCGACAGATAAGATAACCGTGCTTGGTTCTGACTTGACAATAATAAGTGCAAACGCTGAGCAAACAGCTTTGGTAAAGCAATGGCCAAAATGGCATAGGTCACTAATGCAACTGCTGCAATAAGTGGTGAAAGCCTAAAGTAATAAAAAGCCAGACCAATTGTTACTAAAGTGGCGGTTAAGAGAGGTGGTAAGGTATGTGCAAAAAACACTTCCATGGCCTCAATATCCTCTCCAATCATCTTAAGCAAATGGCCGCTGTCTTTACTGTCTAATTTTGCAGGTGCTAACCGACGAAGTTTGCTAAAGACTTTTACCCTAAACTTATAGAGACTTCGAAAGGCTACATAATGACCAAAATAATGCTCCCCATATCGAAAAAGCCCCCTAGCAAGAGCTAGACCGATTAAACCAAGCAAATAAATGCCACTGGGTGACTGGCCATCTAAAGCAAGCCAAGCCAATTGTAAAATCAAACTAGGAATAAGAAGAGTCGTCAGAAAGCCAGAGACTGCAAAAAGAACAGCCAGTATGATATAGAAGGCTAAGTCCTTAACTGACATAGCCATCTTTTTGACC